>DATLVQ010000741.1:0-12781 GCA_035577325.1 Bryobacteraceae bacterium
GGAACCAACCCGGAGGAGCTGCTGGCCGCCGCGCACGCCGGCTGTTTTACCATGGCCCTCTCGTCGCAGCTTACCCAGGCCGGCCTGAAACTTGAGCGCCTGGAAACCATCTGCACCATCACTTTGGAACAAAAGGATGGATCGTTCACCATTACCGAGAGCCATCTCGAGCTGAAAGGCAAAGTGCCGGGCGCAACGAAGGAGGCTCTCGATAAGGCGACGCAAGCCGCCAAGGCAGGGTGCCCAGTGTCCAAGCTCTACAACACAAAGATTACGCTGGACGCTCACCTGGAGAGTTGAGCGTATTTGGGAAACCGCTTGCGAACGCGCGCGGCTCGGCTAGAGCCCTGAAATCAACTGGGGTTTCCGGTTGCCAGCGGTACCTAGTTAAGGCAGCTCCGCCCTGTCACGCCAGGAGTTCTGTCAGCCGGCGGCTCGACGTTGGAAACGCCTCGGCGCCTAAACCCGCGTCCAGGGCGCCGTCGGCCAGCGTGCGGTAAAGATCGCCGATGGTGCCCATGACGCGCGTATGACGGCCGTGCGCCAGGCGATCCTTCGAGCCCGCGACAATGGCGATCACGCCGCTGTTCTTGTGGATGTTCGCTTCGGCATGCTCGTGCACGAAAACCAGACAGGTGTGATCGAGCAGCGTGGCATCGCCTTCGGGAATGGATTTAAGCTTGGCCACCAGGTATGCAAACTCCTCCACATGCCAGCGGCAGATGTCGCGCATGATGCGCTGGCCCACCGGCCCGTCTTCGCCCGGAGCTTTGCCGTCGGCGTGCGTATAGTCGTGGTGACGCGCCTCGTCGTGGCCAAGCCAGGGAAAGCGCGCCAAGCCCTGGCATTTGGTGAGCATGTAGCTGGCAACGCGAGTTTGCCGCGTGGCCAGCGCGTACGCCAGCAAATCGCTCTGGATTTTGGCGATGCGCGGCCAGTCCTTCATGTCAAAATCTTCGTCAGGCTTGGCCACTTCGCGGTATTCGGGCGGCAATGACGTTATGGCGCGCTCCAGATCGCGAATCGATGAAAGATGCTCATCCAGCCGCTGCACATCCTCTTGCGGCAGACCTTTGCGCAGCAGGTTGGCATCCTGGTATACGGCATCGAGAATACTGCGCTTGCGATCCACCCAGCCCTGATCTTTCGCGCCGAAAAGCCGATCAAACAAGCGGTGCGGAATTTCCTCGGGCGCCAGCGGCCGGTCGGGGCCGGCCCAGCTCATGTTTTTGTGAATGGCGCTGCCGAACGATTCCTGCGAGACGCCAATCTGCAGCGAGCGGAATCGTGTTTCGGCCGCCAGCTTACGGGCAACAAGCTGATCCACCGACGGGCCGCCCGGGCTGCGGCCGGTGTAGTGCGTGCACGTCATCAAGGCGCTCATCGACGTCGAGTGCCCGTCGCCCGCGGAGTTGCCTACCGCCGAATTGTCCAGGCCGCTTAGCACATGAACGTGATCGTGCAGCCGGGCGAGCGGCGCTAGACACGCGGTGACGTCGTAGTCGGCGCCGGTGCGATCCGGAATCCAGTAACGCTCGGGGATACCGTTGCCATTGAACCAGACCACGAATCGGCGGTCGAACGGAGCCGTTTTCTTCGCCGGATTCGCTTCGGCCGCGTACGCTGTGCCGGTCGAATTGAACATCGAGACCAGCGGCGGCAAGCCGATGATGACGGGCGCCTGCGAAAGTGTGAGCCCCTTGAGAAAGAAACGGCGGGACAGTCTAACGCGCCGGGTGATTAGCTGCGACACTGACGCTCCTTTTAGCTGACTGCTGGTCCCACTGCTTTACTAAGGATACAACCAGTTCCCGGTAATGGAAACCGGAGCTCCTAAAATCGTCCAACGCGCGACCAATAACGGGAGTGTCGGCGCGCGTGTCCTGGCGGCCGGTCATGTAGCGAAATACCTGCTTGACGATGCATTCCTGGCACTGCGGCGTATGCGCCAGCAGCTCGCCCAGCTGGCGCGGGCTGCTAAATTGCGGATCGGCCAAACCCGCCACTTGCCCCGAGGTATCCATATCGAGCAGCACTTCTTTGGGCTTTACCTTTTCCTCGCCGGCGCCATGATACTCGGGATAGAACAGCAGCTTCTGCTTTTCGCGGTACATGCCAATGGCGTCGAATTTCTCCAGGCCGAATCCGATGGGATCGATCAAGTGATGGCAGCCAGCACAGGTTTTGTCCATCGTATGGACCGCGAGCCGCTCGCGATTGGTCAGCGGGCGCGCCTGGTCGAGCACCGGAAGGTTGGTATCCACTCCGGGCGGTGGCGGCGGCACGTGCTGGCAAAGAAACTGCTCGCGCACAAACAAGCCGCGCGACGTCGGCGCCGTATCCTCTAGCTTGCTGGTGAGAGTCAGGAACAATCCCTGACCCAGCAGCCCGCTGCGTTCCTGCTCGGCCGGAAACTCGACGCGATCGTATTCATGCGCGGGCGTCGGCACTTTGTAAAGGGCCGCCAGATTCGAATTCACAAAACCGTAGTTGGCGGTGAAGGCATCCATGAAGTTCCGGTCATTCCACACCAGATCGCCGATGAAGCGCCGCGCTTCTTCGGTCATGGCCGCGGCCACGTCGTGGTTGAACAGTGGAAACATGCGGTGGTCGCGCGCGGAGGTCAGAGCACGGTCAAAGCGCAGCCATTGCGACACGAAATCGTCCAGACTCTGCTTGGCGCGGGGATCGTCCAGCATGCGGCGCGCCGTGCGCCCGATATCTTCAGTGTTGTTTAGCTCGCCCCGCGACGCGGCATCCAGAAGTGCATCGTCGGGCATGGTGTCCCAAAGGAAATAAGCCAGCCGGCTCGCCGCCGCATACGGTTTCCATTTGGGATTCGGCGTCTGCTCCATCCAGAACAGGAACGACGGCGATTGCAGCATGGTCTCGATCACTGTCTGCGCGCCTTTCAGAAAATCACCTTCGGCTTTGAAGAGCGCGTTGAAACGGGAGACCTCCGCCGGCTCGAGCAGACGGCGAAACGCCCGGCGGCCGAAGGTCTGAATGAACTGGAGCCGGCATGCGGCCTCGCCGAGACTGTCTTGCGCGCAAGGGATCAAGTGCCGCGAATCGCCGCGCCGGAATGCGTTCGCCGCCACGCGCTCGGCCGCGAGGCTGTAGGCTTCGACCTGAATCGGCGAGAGCGATTGCGACTGGTACTGATTCTTGAAACCGTTGACGTAGTCTTCAAGCGGGAACTGGTTCGCCGGATCGGTAGGCTCACCCAGCAGATCGCGCACCGTATTGTTGTATTGCTGGTTCGTCAGCCGCCGCAAGACGACCTGTGGCGCGTCGCCTGCACCGGCGGCCTCGCGGGCCTTGTACTCGAGAGCGTGCTCGATCTCGAGACCGGACAGCGCGGCCAGATAATCGATCCATTCCCTCAACAATGCCTCTTCGGGGCTGCCCTTGCGGATGCGCTCGCCGCCGCTATGCTTGATCCGATTCGTGGGTTTCTGAAGAAGGATAGAATTGGCTGGATTCCGCTGGTCCACTAGCTCGACCAGCGATTTTCCGAATGCCTCCAACCGATCAGGTGGCGCGCCGTCTTCGGGAAACCGCAAGCGCGTGGGTGACGCAACGCCCTCGGGATTGTGACACATCCGGCAGCCCGCCTTTTGAAGAACCGGATAAAGCTTGTCAGTGAAGGACAAGGGCTGCTGGGCCGAAACGGTCAGGACACCCGCCGCAAGAAACACTGACAGGCGTATCCAGTCTCCCATTTGGTCGCGGCGCATGCCCCTTAAGGATACAGCCCTTGGGGGGAGGCTTGCTTTCGGCAGAAACTGCCCTTTACTCCACGCGAATCATCAAGCGAGAAGACGATAGGATTTCAGCACTCCGCGCAACATTCAACATGCGGGCCGGTTAATTCCTAACGCGGCGTGCCGCCGAACGTAATGCCCAGCAAGAATTCTGCCTGGTTTTGGTTCCAGCGGAGGAGATCGTTGGCGTCTCTGAAGTGCCCGGAGTTCCAGCGCGTATAGCGGACCTCCGGCAAAAGGTGCACAAATGCCAAACGAATATCCAGGCCCCCGCCGGCCACTACACCAAAAATCGTGTCATGGCGGAGTTCCCCCGGGTGACTTGTAGTGGTGGTCGTGGTTCCGGAAGGAAGGATGTCCATGATCGTCTGTTTCAGCCCACCGAGGGTGTCGAAGGATACGCCGGCATCCACGAAGGGTTTTATCCCCGGAATAGGGAAACGGTACTTAGCCAACAGCGGGAATTCCCATGCATTGCCAGTGGTTCTCCCGCTTGTAATGAGATCAGCCACCTCGCCATGAACGTTATAGTTCAGATGGCGATACAAAGCGTCAAATTCCAGACCGAATCCCCAGGGCAGATAAATCTCCGCAGTCGGACCGAGAATGTAACGGTTGGTTTTCGCACCGAACGAATCGAGTGACGGATCCGGACTTGTAACCGTGTTAATAAAATCCGTCAGCGGCACGCCTCCCCGGACTCCCAGGGCGAATGGTTGTGCGAGGGCCGTGGACGCTCCGATTAATACTCCGATTAATGGAAGCAATATTGGTCTCATGTGCTGATTACGAATTCGCCGGATCTCGCGTTGCAAGCGGAGGGGCCGTTTTGGTGTGATTCATTCCAGACGAGATCCTCGTCGAGAAATTTTGCAATGGTGTGCAGCGTCTTAGCCAGTCCATGGCCAACTTCCGGAAGGCCTTGGGGTACCTTCCTCACTCATCTCTTCGCCACTGACAATTCCTTCCTGCAAAGAGTGACAATTGGACAAACCGCACCGCAGGGCAAAGACGGCGGATCGAGTTTTGGGACAGCAGAAGCAAAGGACGAGTCAAGAGACGAGCCGCAGGGAAGTCAGTCAACCATTTCGAGTCAACGAAAGGTTTGGTCGGGGCGAGGAGATTTGAACTCCTGACCCCCTGCGCCCAAGGCAGGTGCGCTACCAGGCTGCGCTACGCCCCGACATTTGAAAGTCTCTTCATTCTAAACCACTTTTGATTGGCCATCCATTCCAAAATCCCGCTTCTCAGCGTAAAACGTATCAAGGCTGTATCAAAACCTCGTTCATTGCACCTTTGCCGTATCAAAACCCTTCGTTTCGTTGGCTTGCCCGTTGATCTTCTGCAAAGCCTCGCGCTTCATCTGCAACTTCATCTGCGAGTACTTCTTGAAAACCTTCGCGTCGCCCTGACGAAGCATCTGCGTCACCCATTCATCGACCACGCCGCCGGCGCTGAGGCGCGTGGCGTATGTCGAACGGAGATCATAGATCCGAAAATATGGGATCTTCGCACGCTTCAGGGTCTTGTGCCAAGCGGTCTTGAGCGTCGTCTGGTGCCCCGATTGATTTTTGTCACTTGGAAATAAATAGATGCCCGGACCCGCGATTCGAAGCTGGTCCTGAAACGCCTGCACCGCTGAGCGCCACAGCGCCAGTTGCAGGAAGTGCTTCGCTGCCACCAGGTCGCGCTTCGGTGACAGCATGAAATCAATCGTGTTCCCCTGAGAATCGAGGGCGCGATATAGATACGTCCCCTGCCCGGCGACCAGGACGTGCGTTTCATCGACCCGCCAGGAGCCGCCGGATCGGCGCAGGTGCCGACGAATCCGTTTGCTTAATTCGAGGGGCGTAGCGCGGAACCCAGCGCGCCACCGTGGAGTGATCCACGCTGAGTCCGCGCTCAGCCATCGATTCTTCGAGGTCCCGATAGCTTAGCGAATATCGCAGATACCACCGAACGCACAGGACAATGATGTCGTCCTGGAAATGGCGACCTCGAAACAGCTTCGGTCGGGTTTTACGCATTGCTCTTCACCCTACCAAATCGGGTGACCAGCGGTTTGCGACACAACCATTTTTCTCGATACTACGCGCGAACGCTCTGCAAGGCTCGATAGCAAGAACCTTGTCAACGATATTGATCTTGGCATTGCACGCTATTAGAGGAAATCGACTGGGGATGGTCGATTCAAAGCGGAGGAGGGGAGCAAACGCGAGGTGTCGTACGAAAAGTTACAAAACATTCGAAAAATAAAATTCCGCAAGAATTCGGAACGCTGACATGGTAGAATCGAACCGCAAAATTGAAAGTCGTAATCCCCCTCAGAGGTCGGATAGCCTGACAATCCCGCCGACTGACCTCTTCTGAGAGTCGAGGCTATCACTTTTAGTTGCGGGGGAAATCTCCCATGAACATGGTTGTGATCTTTGAAGATCAAGCAACAAAGCACTGTCAGGAAGGTAAGCCGTACCTATTCGCCAGTGCGCTGAAGGTGCAGTGTCCATGCGGCAATCTCGTCTACCCAATTCCCGGAGCGTGGTGTACGCAATGCGGGTTGAAAGTGCTGGAAGTCCGCAGAGATTACACAGCACACTAGAATGTTCAATTCTGAACAGACACTCGGATCAATTCGGAGCTCACGACGGGAACGGCTGGACCGCGCTCGGGCCCTTCAGCCCGACCTGATTATTACCGATATTTTAATGCCCACCATGGATGGTTACGAGTTCACCAGACGTTTGCGGGATGATCCAATCATCGCATCGACACCCGTGATCTTTTACTCGGCCCATTACTTGATGAAAGAAGCACGCGCTCTCGCGACCAAGTGCGCCGTCGAGTACGTCATTTCCAAACCAGTGGACGGCCGCCCAGCTCGGTAGGCGCACTCACTTCGATCCGCTTCCTGCCTCATAACGTAGTGTACTGCATCGTCTTGTAAGGGATTCCCGGACAAGACCTCCGCTTTTTAGCAGGATTCCCGATATCCCCAAAGCGTACGCGGCCGCAGACTGAGGGGGAGGAGTCGGCGTGGCCTTACAGGCGAAGATCGCGAAGCGAGCGCGTGTGCACAAGGAGGCGCTCGAGGAAGTACCTCGTCGTGCGCCGAATAACTATATGACTCCCAAACTGAAGGCTGTTTTCGATCCGAAACTCTTCCTGTCAAAGGTTGGCAAAGGCCGGACGATTTCGGAATACCGTAAGAGTGAGGTGGTTTTCGCCCAAGGCGACCGGGCGGATGCCATCTTTTATATCCAGAAGGGCAAGGTCAAGCTTACCGTCGTCTCCAACGCTGGCAAAGAAGCGGTCATCGCCATTTTGGGCCCGGGTGATTTTCTCGGGGAGGGATGCCTGGCGGGCCGGCCGGTATGCCTGGCCACGGCCACGTCGATGGTGGAATCCTCGATCGTACGGCTGGAGAAACCGGCCACGATCCGTGTGCTCCACGAAGAGCCGGCGTTCTCCGAGATGTTCTTAGGCTATCTGCTCTCCCGGAACATGCGGATTGAGGAGGATCTGGTGGATCAGCTCTTCAACTCGAGTGAAAAGAGGCTGGCCCGAGTGCTTCTCCTGCTGGCCAACTTCGGCAAAGAAGGGAAACCGGAGCCGGTGATTACCAAGATCAGCCAGGAAACGCTGGCGGAGATGATCGGCACCACGCGGTCCCGCGTCAGTTTCTTCATGAATAAGTTCCGCAAGCTGGGTTTCATCGAGTATAACGGTGAGCTTCACATTCACAGCTCACTGCTGAATATCGTCCTCCACGATTGACACCACTCGGCCCATACGGCTTGAGTTTAACCTCCCCTGAACAAGACACGACGGCAGTGAGCAATCTTGAGCAGTCCGCGTACCAGGTATCTCTTAAGCTATAGTCTGGCTTGCAAAAACATGATTGCAGCGGCGCACAACCGAGCTTGGCCACAGAGCGCATGTTTTGGGCAAGGCCGCGCGGCGTTTGCTCGTGTGGATGACTTCCAGGTGGCCTCGGCGCCTGAGACACACACAGACTGCCGGCACGTGCGTACGGCCGTGGCAAAGCGGCAGGTGATTGTGAGTCCACAATGATCGATTCACTTTTCAATACGCTAGTATTCTGTTCTCATCGCCGAATTTCATTCCCGATGACCATTCGCCGCAGGACGCATGCCTTTTCCAGCGCCCTATGTGAAAACCAAACGTTCGTGATCTGCCTCGACTGCGGCAAAGAATTTTCGTACAACTGGGAGGAAATGCGGATCGAGGCGGCCGAGCCGCTCGTTGGTCTTCGAACGCAACGAATCGCCATTTCTTGGATCAGGTCGGCTCGAGCTGCTCTAGCAGGTTGCGGGAGAACTCAAAAACACCGCTTCCTGTGGGCCCGGCTCAGGATCGGTGCTCCGTGTTCACAGCCACTCACGGAGCCGCGACCTCAGGTAGCGAAGCAGCTTGGAGCTTTTTCCCGCACCCTGCTAGCCAACGCGGCCGCTCGTTCTTACCATTTTCTTTCCGCGCAGAACGCTTCCACGAAGTTAACTTCCGCGATCTGCAGCGGCATAGAAACCGCGGCCAGTTTTTGGTACCTGCAGCCCGCCGGATTCCGAACTGTATTGAGCAGGGTACAAGTAAGACTTTATAAAAGAGGGAGCACAAAATGGCCGGCCATAGTAAAGATAGAAGTGCGCATACAAGCTGCCATTATCAGCCTGAAAAAGATCGTGAAGCAGTCCATAATGTGAACCTGCTATGGGCGCAATGGCGATTTCCCAGCGGGGTCGCCCGTGCCGAGATTTCCTGCGATGGTCGGCCTGAAACTATCGGGACGGCGCGCTCTGTCGAGCTGACGCTGTGATGGCCTCCAGCGTGAGCCGTGCCGTCTTCTCCCACGAAAATTCTTTGGCCCGAACCGGGCCTTCCATCGAGAGGCGCGCCCGCAGGTCAATATCCGAAGTGATCCGAACCATGGCATCCAGAATTGCCCGAGGCTCGCCGGGATCGAACTGAAGCGCGGCAGAACCCGCCAGACTCGATAGGGGTTCAATTCGCGAGCAGGCGACTGGAATCCCGGCAGCAAGCGCCTCTAACACCGGCAATCCAAAGCCTTCGAATGTGGAGGGGTATACGAAAGCCGTGGCTCCCGCGAACAAATCATACAATTCCCCGCGCGGAATCCAACCTGTGAAGCGCACCGCTTCGGATAGCCCCAATGCAGTCCGCAGCTTTTCGAGGGCAGCCGTTGAGAATCCACGGAGCCCCACAACGATCAGACGGAACTCCGGCCGCGTTTTCCGAAACTCGGCAAACGCACGCATGAGTCCATCCACATTCTTGTGCGGATGGAGCGTCGAAACCGTAAGGACATACGGATCGGCCGGCTGGCGTCGTCGCGTAATGCCGAAGAACAAAGGATCGACTCCCAAGAGCGTCACCGTAATCTTCTCCGGCGCGATCCTGTAAAACCGCAGCAAGTCGTCACGCGTCGCGGCAGAAATGGCTAGCAGATGCGTCGAGAGATGTGCCGAGGCATATAGCAGAATTCGCCAGAATGGCAGATCGAACCGGCGGAATAACTCCGGCCGCCGTTTGTGCTGGAGATCGTGAAAAACAGTGACGGTCGCACACGGGCAGACGATCGGCGACGTGAACCCGGGGTTGAGCAGGATATCCAGATGCCGCCGAGCCACCGCCAGCGGCAGACCTATCTGCTCCCAGAGGATGCGCGCTGGACGGAACGATGCCCGGATGGAGACCGGCACACATTTGAAATTTGGCCTGGCTGGAACGAGATCGGTGCCGGTCTCTCGATTAGTAAAGACGACGTATTGGTTTCGAGAGTCGATCTCGGCGAGCCCCGCCAGCAAACTGCGCAGGTAGATCTCCGTGCCGCCAACCCGCCCCGGAATCAGATACGACGCATTCACGCCGATGCGGAGGGATCGAATGTCTTCGTCCGGCGAAGCGTCGCCGTTGTATGCGGGACGTGCTCGCAGATTGCCAGCGTGGCTCACCGCGGCAGGTATTCGCGCAGTCGTGGGTACAGATCGCGCGCGAATCCGGTGGCGACGGAGGTTGCCGCCTCGTCCCCCCTGCCGGCCGACCATGCAACCACGCGAACCAGTGCCGTATCCGTGCGCTTGTCCCGCAAAGCATCGGCCACCAGCCAAAGTTTTGCCGCCCATTCGCTGGCAATCACGCGCCGCGGCGTCTGATACCAGTAAAGAACCACGGCGTGTTGCATGCGGTAGGCGACGACGTAGCGGTTAACATTGATGGCGCCGGCCGCGGTGTCGAGCGTGACCTCGTCCATAATCTCGGGCGTCCAGCCGGAGGCCGGAAAGCAAACTTTAGGAGAATGCGGCTGCCGGGCCCCTCCGCGCTGTGTCTGGAACCAGGCCACGAACAAACCGGCAAACGAGCCGGTTGCAGTCCGAATGTAGGTCTGACTCAATACGCGGTCGGCCCTGAGCTCTGCTGCCATATCGGCGGCTATCGGGTCCTCATGGAATATCTTCCATTGGCCGAACTCAGCCGGAAAACCTGAGAGAGCCGGCACGGCCGGCGGATGCTCGCCGCTGGCCACCGTGTGAACGAGCAGGATTTGCGCGACCAGGAGAACGGGCACCAGAGCCCCGCGCCACTCAGGACTGGTAACTGGCATACACTTTGTTCAACAGTCGCCGCACAATAACCAGCGTCGCCAGACAAAGCACAAAGAGGATCGCGCCGGAAATTGCATGAGGAGTACTCGCGTCCAGCGACGGCAGCCAACCGGCGGCCGCCACTCTTAACGCGTTCGCCAGGATCGCTATCGGCACGGCCGCCACAAGCAGTGCAATTCGCATCCACGGCTTGGTGTCGGCAAGGTACGCGAAGACCACCGCCATAAACCCGAGCGAAAGCAGGTACCGGATGCCGTTGCAGGCTTCCAGAACCGAGACACGGTGACCGGCCACGTCCAGGATATTGCCCTCCCGGATTACTCCAATCCCGGCAGTGGTCAAGATGCCCGCCGCGATCCGGCTGGCGAGCAACTGCAACGGCAGTGTCACTTGGTTATAAACTAGCGCCAGTTTGGGTAGCATGAAGAAGGTGAGCAGGAGCGGGAAGGCCAACGCCCGCAGCCAGGCGAACCCTCCGATTGAAAGTACGGCGCCGGTAACCGACACCAGAAACGCCAGCGAACCGGCGAACAGACCGGCTCCGAGCGCGGCAATGAACTGCATGCCGGCGCCCGCTGCCAGAATCACAAAACCCCAACGGCTTGGTTCCGCCGGCAGCGTGCGCCACCGGGCGCGCTCCCTCCACACGATCCACAGGACGACGATCGGCACCAGGAAACCGTGCGACATGTCTTCGTCGCTCGACCACTGCTGAAACATCCCTCGAAGCGTGGGAGCATAGCACGCCAAAAGAGCCATAGCGGTTATGGCGACAATAACCTGTCGCGCTGTACTCTTGGCGGGTGCGTAATTATTTCCGGCCCAGCCCGTGTTTGACGCGTCCAGCAGTACACCCGCGGGAGGGCTCATCATATTTCAGGCTTTCTCTGAGATTTTGAGGAGGTTGTTCCGTCGCCGATCAACTGAAATTCCACCCGGGAGCGCAGCTGCAGACATGCTGCCGCCCCGGCCTTCAGATTCTTCTAAAGGCTTGCAGTAACCGGCCTCGCCCCAGGTAAAGCGCCGCAGAAACCAGACCTATCGCCACCAGAATCAGTGATGACGGAGCGGGCGACCCTGGCACTCCGGGCCCTGCGGGGCTCGCAACTCCATTCGTGTCTAAGGTAACCGCACCTGTGCGCGCCAGCGCTCTGCCATTGAGTGTCGCGCCGGTTGTGACTGTAATTGAGGCTTGCGCGAGGATGTTTCCGCTAAAGCTAGAGCCCGTGCCGAGAGTCGCTGAGCTTCCGACCTGCCAAAATACGTTGTCAGCCGTGGCGCCACCGCTCAGAATGACTTGGCTGGCGGACGCAGTTGTCAGTCCGGATGCGATCTGAAAGATGTAGACACCTGCGCCGTTCAGAGTGAGGTTGCCTGTTATCCCAAGCGTGGACGAGGAAGTATAGGTGCCGGGGGTAAGGGTTTGTCCACCGATATCGCCGGCCACAACGGTACCGGGCGCTCGTCCTTGTGCATTCAGATACGCTGCAGTCAGGTCGATCTGCGCCTGGGCGGCCGTTGCATCGGCGACGTCTATCGATCCGTTTACTATCCCGGGTGGAAACCCACTGACCGCACTACCGGGACTCACCCCCAGATCCCCAGTCACTATGCTGGCACCGGTGTTGGTCACCGCAGAGCCTGCTAGAACGCCGAAGTTGGCGGCCGTTCCAAGGGGAACCGGTTGAGCGTTTACGCAAACGGAAAACGCCAACCCTAGGAGAAGTGCAACAAGTTGCTTCACGCACCCTCGCTTTCACACTTCCTTGCCTTACTGATTGGAACAGATTCTACACCAATTCCGCCGCGCCGCGCAATCAGTTTGTCACTCAATGGCACGCCTGCACGATCAAAGCGAGTGAGATCGTATTCAGACAGTGCAGGATGAAATGTTCGGTCGCAATGTCTGGGACTCGATGTGCGAAATATTACAACGTTGCTGGGGCACTGTGAACAAATCCGGCAGGCGGTGAGCACTTTTGCTCGGAATACCGGCGCCCAGCCCGGCTAGCCTACAAGCTGGAGCAAAAAAAACCACATGCATCGATATCTGACTGTACTTTTCGTGGGTGCAGCATTGGCTGGCTCGGTTGCAGCCCGGGCTGACGACGACCACCACTCGGCCAACCGAACCCAGCGGTACTACGATAAAAACGCTCGTCACTATCATGAGTGGAACCAGAACGAGAACCAGGTGTACCACCAATATTGTGACAGACAACCACAAGAGAGACCGTGAATTCGCGAAAACGAATCGCAGGGAAAGACAAGACTATTTTAAGTGGAGTCACGACCACCCAGATCATGACCAGGACAAACATTAGACCGCCCGACAGACTCTGAAGCTTCTGTACGCCCGACTACGAACTCCGG
>DATLVQ010000742.1:0-4384 GCA_035577325.1 Bryobacteraceae bacterium
CTACGGCCAGTGCGCGGACATGAAAGCCATCCGCAAAATCGCCGACAAGCACAATTTGTTCGTGGTGGAGGATAACGCGCAAGGCATCGGCGCGAAGGGCGACGGTTTCAAAATCGGCGAGCTGAGCGACGCAGTTTGTACAAGTTTTATCATTCAGAAAAACCTCGGTACGTTCGGCGACGGCGGTGCCGTGGTGACGAACAGCGATCTGATCGACCGCGTGGTTCGCCGGCTCAGGAATCACGGCTCGGAGAAGCGGTCCTGCCACAGTTTTGGATTCAACAGCCGCCTGGACGATCTCCACGCCGGCGTTCTTAGCGCCAAGCTGAAGCACATCGACGAATGGAGCGATCTGCGGCGTAAGTGGTCCGCGCGCTACTCGGCATGCCTCAAAGACGCCCGCAATATTACGCTGCCGTTCGAGACGCCGGGCTACCGCCACGTTTACCACCTCTACGTGATCGAAACCAAGCGGCCCGAGCATCGCGACGCACTCCTGAATTTCCTGATCGAAAACGGCGTCGATGCCAAGTGCCATTACAATATCGCGATTCACCAGCAGGAAGGCTACCCATGGGGCAAGGGCGCGCGCATTGCCGGCGCGATTCCCAATGCCGAACGCAACGCCGGTTGCTGTGTGTCGCTGCCTATGTTCCCCGAGCTCACGCCCGAAGAAGTCGACTACGTCATCGCCAAAACTCTCGAATGGGACAGGACGGCCGGGTGAAGGATAAATACCGCGTCGTCGTCATCGGCATGGGCAAGCGGGGCATGCACCATGCCACCGCTTTTCAGGCAAACGGCCGTTTTGAAATTGCCGGCATCTGCGACATCGATCAGGCGCGCCTGGATGATGCCGGTTCGAAGCTGGGTGTCGCGCTCAAAGGGACCGATGCCGCGCAGGTGGCGCGGGCGGCGAAACCCGACGTCTTCTGTTTTTGCACCTTGCCCAACATCCGCGCCTCTATCGTCCGGATCGGTATTGAAAGCGGCGCGAAACTCATTGCCATGGAGAAGCCCATCGCGCTGACCACCGTCGAAGGCTTTGAAGTTCGCGATCTGATCGCCAAAAGCGGCGTCAAGGCTGTGGTGAGCCACCAGCATCGGTACGGTGCGCATTACCAGAAAGTCGGCGAACTGATCGCGTCAGGCGCTCTAGGGCGCATCCAAACCGTCTATGGCACCGCCACCGGCTGGATGATGCACATGATTTCGCACCTGGTGGACTACGCGCGCTGGTATAACGGCGATGCCGAGGCTGATTGGGTGATCGCGCAGGCCGCCGGACGCGGCAAGCTCACTGACATCCACCCTTCCCCGGACTACATTGCCGGGTTCATCCACTTCGCCAATGGCGTGCACGGAGTGATAGAGTGCGGCGCCGGTGCGCCCGATGTTCCGGAAGTCGACTACTGGTGGCGCAAATGCCGCGTCGGCGCGCAGGGGACCGATGGTTTCGCCGAAGTGCTGACCGGTGGTGGATGGCGCGCGGTCACCAAAGATGGCGCCTGTTCAGGTGGCGGATCGATGAATTACGATCTCGACATGCCGCCCTATATCCAGCAGATGGCCGACTGGCTGGACGATGACCGCAAACTGCACGCCTGCAACTTCCCGAGCGCGTACAAAGGCTTCGAGATCATGATGGCATTCTGCCGCTCGGCGGCCCAGGGTGGGCAAATCGCGCTGCCGCTCACCGGAGCGGCGGATGAAATCGACTTGCTGCGTCGCGCCGTGCCCGACCGTAAAGTGCTGCTCGCCATTCCCACGAGCGCCAAAGAGTACGCTACGTAGCGGTCGGCTCAATACACCGGGGGTGTGAAATATATGTGCGAACAAAGTGAAGGCTCGCTGGTTCCGTTGGTCGCCTGGCGGGTTCGCTATCTGCGGTCTTTACAGTCGGCAGCGTCGCCTGAGAATACGCGTGCGGCCACGCCCTCGAAATCCAAGAAGCGAAAAGCTGCAGCAAGACCCGGCGTCAAATCGACCCGCACGGCTCGCACCGCCAGGAGTGGCGGCAAAACATCCGCGGCCGGAGCGTAGCGTCACAGCCTCTACTTCGAACCCGCTCGCCCTCCGGCTCCCGCCACCTGCGCCACTTTTGCCGCCAGCTGCGCATAGGGTATCGCCCCTGGATGATAAAACCGCACGATGCCCTCACGATCCACAAGTACAATAGTCGGCGTCGTGCTGGCGCCGTACCGGATGAAGTTCGTTTCACTCAAAGGAACGCTGATTGGCCCCAGCGCGCCGTAATACTGCGCGCGCACTTCGTCGATGTAGTGCGTCTCCTGCTCGCGTGAGACCTCCTCGCCTCCGCCCGCGTAGCCGTAATGCTGGCTCGGTCCGATCAGCACCAGACCCTTGGATTGATATTCCGAAACAAGTCGCGCAAGCTCCGGTGCCTCGCGCCTGCAATCCCCGCACCAGTGCGCCCAGAAAAAAAGCAGTACCATCCGCCCCTTCAGCCGGTCGAGCGGCACCGGGCGCGCGCCCAGCCACTCCGTCATTTCGAGAGGGGGCGCCGGTTTCCCTTCGAGCGTCAGCAGGTTGATATTTTTTTGAATGCGGGTGGCGATCGAAGTAGTGCGGTAAGCGTCCAGCTCGTGCCGCAGGAATGCGAGCGCTTCACCGTGTTCCCCCCGCGCCGCCAAAACCTGCGCGTGCACTTCCATCGACGCGCCCAGCGCGATGGGCAGGTGGCGCTCATCATCCAGTTTCCGCCTCCCGAGCTCCGCCAGCGCCAGCTTGTGCGTTTCGTCGGCCCAGTGCTCCGCCTGATCGTATTTCTTGGCGTCTAGTGCGCCGCGCCCCAGCCAGGAGAGCGCTTCCAGCCATTCCGGCGTGACCCCGTTCTTCGCACGATAGCTCTGGATGTACTTTTCGCCTCGCGCGAAATCATGCATAGCGATGGCCTCGCGCACATCGCCAATTATTTGCCCCGAGGCAATTAGAATTGAGCCCGCGAACAGCGCCGCCAGCCGGAACCCGCGCATCAATTTCAGATTAGCATCACAGTGATGGAGCGCGTCCCATGCGAGCGTGCGGCTGCAACACCCATGGGCACATACAGCCGTGCTTCGTCAACGGCAATCTGCGCATCATTTTTGTGGTTTCGTATCGTAAAACCCGTAGCCGAAACAATTGAACCGCTCCGCAGCATTACATTTGTGACAAAACGCCCCGCGAAAATTAGTCACCTCCACTAACCTCGTAAGCAGGTGCGAACAGAAAATCTGGAACGGCTTGGCAAGCTCACTCCTCCTTCCAGCGCACCGCATGCTCGAAAGCGCGTATGGATTTGGCTCGCTGCCACCGCGCTCCTCATTCTGTTGGCTCTCCTCGCTGTCGCCGAAATCATGATTCATCGCGCCGGTCCTATTCTAAAAGCTCGCATTACCGAAACACTCAGCACCCGGTTCCACAGCCGCGTGGAATTGGATAACGTTAGCGTCTCTGTTTTTCGTGGGCTCGAAGTCTCCGGCGACCGCCTGCGCCTCTACCCGCGGGACAGCGCACCCCCCGCAACAGCAGGTCTGCCCCTCATCGCCGTCGACCACTTCTCCTTTCACTCTGGCCTGACCGGCCTGTTCGTCGAGCCGATGCATATAAGCTCGCTTCGAGTGGACGGCCTCCAAATCAACATTCCTCCGCCAGACATGCGACGGCCGGGTCCCGAAAAGCCTCGTGGACACAGTGAAAAGAGCCCGATCCTCGTCGATACAATCATCTGCCACAACTCGCGCCTGATCATCGCTACCGCCAAGCCCGACAAAGACCCGACTGACTTTGAGCTCAAATTGATCGAATTGCATGATGTTGGCGGAGACGCCTCTTGGCAATACGTCGCCTCGATCACGAACGTCATCCCTCGAGGCGAAGTCCACGCCGCCGGCGCTTTCGGACCCTGGCAGACCGACAGTCCGGGCCTGTCTTCCGTAACCGGACACTACACGTTTGACCACGCCGACCTCAACACCATCAAAGGTCTCGGCGGTACACTCTCTTCAGTCGGCGACTTCAAAGGGCAACTCGACAGAATTGTCATCGACGGAACCACCGCGATGCCTGACTTCTCGCTCGACATCGGCGGCCACCCAATGCCCCTGCGCACCCGTTTTCACGCCACTGTGGACGGCATGAGCGGTGACACTTATTTGCAATCCGTGAACGCAACCCTGCGAAACTCCAGACTCGCAACCAGCGGCGCCGTGATCAACGCCAAAGGCCGGGGCCATAACATCGATTTAGACGTCGCCGTCCTTCACGGTCAGGTGCAGGATTTTCTCGATCTCGCCGTAAAAAACGACCGTGCCTTCATGACTGGGGCCATCAGTGCCAAAACGAAGCTGCACATCCGCCCCGGCAGAGAAAGCGTTGCGCA
>DATLVQ010000743.1:0-2705 GCA_035577325.1 Bryobacteraceae bacterium
AAGGACGCGGCGGCATCGGGAAAGTTTTCCCATTACCGTATCCTCACGGATTTGACCGGTGAATTTAACCGCGTGATTCTGGAATTCGAGGTAGCCAACATCACGGAATTTGAGGCTCAGTGGAAGGACTACAGCACGAACGAAGCATTTCGCGCCAAAATGAAAGGGTACACGGACCTGTGGAGTTCCGGCAGCCGCGAAATCATGCAAATAGTTTAAGGTTGTAGTGGCGCGGGCTTCAGCCGGCGGGGGTTTGTACTTGCAAGAACGAAAACCCACAGGCTGAAGCCTGCGCCACCGGAAGCAACTCCCCGCTGGCGTGATCACCACGTGTCTAAGAGCTGTGTTAGCTTTGAATTGGAGGGCTGTTCCGCTTTCGAACGCTGTTGCATCTAATGGCATGTACATAACATTTAAGATCGCGATCTCCAATCACGGGATACCCATATGAAAGAAGCTGTCATCGTAAGTTCCGTCCGCACTCCGGTCGGAAAAGCGTTCAAAGGCTCGCTGCGTTCCACGCGCCCGGATGATCTCGCCGCCGTCGCCATGCAGGAAGCCATTCGCCGCGTGCCGGGCCTGAATCCCGCCGACATCGACGACGTCATCCTCGGCTGCGCGATGCCCGAAGGAGAAGCGGGCATGAACGTTGCACGCATTGCCAGCCAGCGTGCCGGTTTGCCCACGGAAGTTCCGGCCATCACGATCAACCGGTTTTGCTCCTCCGGCTTGCAGTCAATTGCCATGGCCGCTGAACGAATCATGGTCGGGCACGCGGACATCATCCTGGCCGGAGGCACCGAGTCCATGAGCATGATTCCCATGGGCGGCAACAAGGTCTCCCCCAATCCCTGGCTGATGGACCACTACCCGGATGCCTATCTGAGCATGGGCCTTACGGCGGAAAACGTAGCGAAGAAATACGGCATTACGCGGGAAATGGCGGACGAATTTTCGCTGGCCAGCCATCAGAAAGCGCTGGCGGCTATCGCCGCCGGAAAATTCAAGGACGAAATCGTTCCGGTCGAAGTGCAGATGACCGAGTTTGCTCAGAGCGCCAACGGCCACGTTGCGAAGACTAAAACCAGCACCACCCTCTTCGAAATGGATGAAGGCCCGCGCGCCGACACCAGCATGGACGCCCTCGCAAAATTGAAACCGGCGTTTCATGCTCGTGGCACGACGACGGCGGGGAACAGTTCGCAGACCAGCGACGGTGCCGCAGCCTCGATCGTGATGAGCGCGGACCGTGCCAAGGCACTGGGCGTTAAGACGCTAGCTCGTTTTCTGGGTTTCGCAACAGCCGGCGTGCCGGCCGAGATCATGGGCATCGGCCCCGCGTTCGCCATTCCGAAAGTGCTTAAGTTGACGGGTTTGTCGCTTGACCAGATCGATGTGATTGAGCTTAACGAAGCCTTTGCGGTCCAGGCGCTGGCAGTGATCCAGCACGCGGGGCTAGATCCCTCGCGCGTAAACCCCAATGGCGGTGCGATCGCGCTCGGCCACCCGCTCGGCTGCACCGGCGCCAAACTGACCGCGTCCATCCTGCGCGAACTCGAGCGGCGCAACGCGCGCTACGGCATGGTCACCATGTGCATCGGCGGAGGAATGGGAGCCGCCGGCATTTTCGAACGAATGCCCGCCTGAGACGACGAGGTTCGTTCCAACCATTTCACTGAATCTACGTTCGTGGACGGCAGCGGGTTCTGTTGTAGCTCGCCTCTTCAGAGGCGAGGGTTTTAATTCAAGTACGCCCAATTCTCCTGAGGGATCCACACGCGAAGCCCGCCTCTGATAACGCGGGCTACAAAGCCTCCTACCGCACCATCAAGTACGCGCCATAGCCCAAGCCCGCTCCCAGCAGCGAACCCACCACTACGTCGCTCACGAAATGCATACCCAGAATGACGCGCGATATGGCGATGCTGACCGACAAGGCCAGCAGGGCCGCCTGCAATTGAGGATAAAGAATGCACAAAGGGACGGCGATCGCGAACGCGCTCATCGCGTGGCCCGAAGGGAAAGAGAACTGGTCAGGCGGAAGCACTTTCGACCAGCAATGCGATTCCAGCTGGCAAGGACGCTTCCTTTTGCTGGCTTTCTTGATGAAGCGAAACAGTACTACGGTTGCGACTTCGGCGGACGCACTGGCGGCAAACGCGACGAACCGCATGTCGCCTCCGAACAGGAGCAGGGCAATTCCCACCGAGTACCATACCCAGCCGTCTCCCAAACGCGTTGCGGCAATCATCCAATAGCGGAGCCACCGGGGCGCTCGCCACCGGTTTACCTTCCGTATAACTTGGTGGTCACGAGCTTGAATGAACTGCCAGACCATTCTTGGAGCGGTCATGACGATACCTCCTTACGCCATCTGCTTCTGACGGACGGGAAGAGTTCCCAGGAGATCCTTCGGCGCGGGTGGAGTGCTTGAGCCGTTGATTGCCGCACCCCAGCGACGGATAAATCCGAGATCAACGAAATAGTCGACGGCGACTCCGGCGGGTACCAGTGCAACGATCGGCGCGAGCAATACTGTCCAGCGGTCTTCGCGCATCATCTCGCCGCACAGCAGTAATATGTCTCGCGTTAATTTCCAGTAGCCGCCCGATTCTCCGCAGAGCCGCCCGTTTCCGGCGCGCAGGCCCGCGAAAAATTCTTCCTTGTTCCTGGCGCCCTGCACTTCCGTGTAAGTCGTTCCCACC
>DATLVQ010000744.1:0-15757 GCA_035577325.1 Bryobacteraceae bacterium
GTACCAGACGGAATTCCGCGTTGTGTGGCCTGATGGCGCCGTCCGATCTGTGTCCACCCGCGGAAAAGTCTATTACAGCGAACCCGGGCGACCACAGCGGCTGACCAGCCTGTGCTGGGACGTGACGGAACGCCGGCAAGCGGAGGAGAGTCTGCGCGCCGCCGCTAAGAGGATTGCGGTGGAGGCGAAGTTCCGAGAGCTGCTGGAGGCCGCGCCAGATGCCGTGGTGGTGGTGAATCGAGGGGGAGAGATCGTTCTGGTGAATACCCAGGTGGAGCATCTGTTTGGATACGCGCGAGAAGAGCTACTGGGGCAGACCATCGAGATATTGGTGCCCGAACGCTTCCGGCACAAACACCTGGCGGAACGCACCGACTTTTTCGCCGATCACAGGGTCCGGCCGATGGGGACCGGTGTAGAACTACACGCGTTGCGCAAGGATGGAACCGAGTTCCCGGTTGAAATCAGCCTTAGCCCAATCGAAACCGAGGAGGGTTCGCTGGTTTCCAGCACTATTCGGGACATGACGGAACGAAAGCGAGCGGAACGGAGCCGGGAGCAACTTGCCTCCATCGTTGACTACTCGGATGACGCCATCATCGGCAAGTCGCTGGAGGGAACTATCCTCACTTGGAACAGGGGAGCGGAGCGCCTTTACGGGTACTCAGCCGAAGAGGTCATAGGAAAGCCGATCACGACCCTGCTTCCACCCGGACGCGCCGACGAATTACCGGCAATCATCTTGAAGCTCCAGCAAGGAGAAACAATCAACGAGGAGACCGTGCGGCGAAGAAAGGATGGCAAGCTGATTGACGTCGCCCTCATCATTTCTCCTATCAAGAATTCCCGTGGCGAAATCACGGCTGCGTCATCAATCGCTCGCGACATCACCGAGCGTCGGGCGGTTGAAGACGAACTGCGCCGCAGTCGAGGCGTATTGCAGGGTCTCTTCGAGTCGCTGCCCGGCCTCTTCCTGACCCTCACACCCGACCTGAAGATCGTATCAGCGAGCGACGCCTACCTTTCGGCCACCATGACCAAGCGCGAAGATCTCGTCGGTCGCGGCCTCTTCGAGGTCTTTCCCGACAATCCCGATGACGCCAGCGCCACCGGCGCCTCTAACTTGCGGGCCTCCTTGGACCGGGTGCGCCAGACTGCCGCCGCAGACGTCATGGCCATCCAGAAATACGATATCCGCCGGCCTGACGGCGTTTTTGAGGAGCGTTATTGGAGCCCGATCAACTCCCCGGTGCTAGGAGCGGACCGCCGAATCGAATATATCATCCATCGCGTGGAGGACGTGACCGAGTTCGTACGGCAAAAATCGCGGCCCGCGACCGATACCACCCAGCTGCGCACCCGCATGGTGCAGATGGAGGCCGAGATTTTCCATAACTCGCAGCAGTTGCAGGCCGCCAACCAACAGCTTCAAGAAGCCAATACGCAGTTACTGCAAACCAAGTCGGAGGCTGAGGCTGCCAATCGGGCCAAGAGTACGTTTCTGTCGACTATGTCTCATGAAATCCGTACCCCGATGAACGCCATTCTCGGTTACGTGCAGCTGATGTTGCGGGATCCGGCCCTGGGGACAGATGCGAAAGCGAATCTCAAGATCATAGGCCGAAGCGGCGGGCATCTGTTGGCCCTTATAAATGATGTTCTGGACATGTCCAAGATCGAGGCCGGGCGCATGGATCTCAATCCAACGACATTCAACCTCCTCAGGCTGCTGGACGATCTGGCGGCGATGTTCCGGTTGCGGGCTGGCGCGAAGGCGCTACGGTTCGAAATGTTGGTCGATGGCGAGGCGGTCCGTTACGTTGTGGCGGACGAAGGTAAGACTCGCCAGGTGCTGATCAACCTCCTCGGCAACGCAGTCAAGTTCACGCAGCTTGGCCAGATCAAGCTGCACGTCACGATGGAGCAAAGGAAAGCCGATCAATTATGGCTGTCAGCCCGCGTCGAGGACACTGGTTCGGGCATTATGAATGAGGATCAGAAGAAGTTGTTCGAGCCGTTCATGCAAATCAGGAGCGGTCTTGACAGCCTGAAGGGAACGGGCTTGGGGCTGGCCATCAGCCGTAAATACGCACGGCTGATGGGTGGCGATATCACGGTCACCAGCAACCCTGGTGGTGGCTCAACGTTCTTGTTTGAGATCCCGATCGGGTGTGGCGACGCAGGTGTAGCCGTGAAGCGAACTGCTTCCCGACGCGTTATTGCCATACGCGCGGGCCAGCAAGCTCCCAAAATTTTAGTCGTCGATGATCACCCTGAGAACCGCGATTGGCTCATGAAACTGCTAAGTTCCATTGGCTTCTCTGTGCGAGGCGCGGAGAACGGGGAGGAAGCCATCCGATGCTGGGAACAATGGAACCCGGGGTTGATCCTGATGGATATACATATGCCGGTCATGGGCGGACTGGAAGCTACTCGAAGAATAAAGGCAGATTCTCGAGGCAAAGAAACGGTCATTATTGCACTGACAGCCAGCGCCATGGATGACGACCGTCGGACGGTAGCTCAGAGCGGGGCCGATCAATTCATCGCGAAGCCCTGCAGCGAGGACGAACTGCTCGAGACGATTCGATCCCTTCTAAACGTTTCCTACGACTACGAGGAAGTGAGCGGGGCAGAGAGCCAAGCCGATACCGGAGTGGAGGCCCTGAGCTCGAAGAGGTTCGAGCAAATACCGCGGGAGCTGGTCGATGAAATGCGGAATGCAACTTTGAGCGGCAATAAGAGACTCTTGGACAAGCTCATCCTTAAGGTGAGCGAGACTGAAGACGCTGAGTTCGCGCGGGCTCTGCAAGAGCTTGCCGACAAGTACGAGTACGATGCCCTGACGCGGTTGTTGGAGCAAGCGTACCGCCGCTAGCGGAGCAGGCGCGGGCAGCAACCGCCTATATAGGAAGACTCTCTTGGCGCGAAGCGACATCATGATCGTGGACGACAATCCCGCCAACTTAAGGCTGTTGGAAGACATGCTGTTGCAGCAGGGACATGAAGTGCGTTCGTTTCCACGGGGCAGGCTGGCGCTGGCGTCAGCGCTGAGAAATCCACCGGATTTGATTTTGCTGGATATCAACATGCCGGAGATGAATGGCTACGAAGTATGCGAACAGCTCAAGTCGGCTGGTGAGTTTGCGGAAATCCCCGTCATCTTCCTTAGCGCGCTGAACGAAACGCAAGACAAGGTCAAGGCTTTCAGAAGCGGCGCAGTGGACTACATATCCAAGCCTTTCCAATTTGAGGAAGTGCACGCCCGTGTCGAAACCCATCTGAAGCTGCACGAGCTCCGGCGAGCATTGAAGTTGCAGAATGAACAACTGGAAGAGACTGTGGCCGCGCGTACGCGTGAGCTTGCTCAGGCAAATGAACGCCTGAAGACCCTCGACCGTTCAAAGAACGAGTTCCTGAGCCTCATCTCACACGAGTTCCGCACACCGCTGCACGGACTTCTCGGTGTCGGCGAGATCATCTTGGATGGAATGGATTCGACTGCAGAAAACGATGAACTCCGCGAGATGTTCAAAGAATCGCGCGAAAGAATTATTGCGACTCTCGATGATGCTTTGCTTTTGACTGAAATCGATGTGAGCAGTGATCGGTTTCAGTCGACTCCCGTCTCTTTGAGCGTGGTGCTGAATCGCGCCATCGAGAGGACGGCCGAGCTCGCCGAATCCCGCCACGTGATCCTCCGAACGCCTCCGGATGACGTGGGCTTCGTACGGGGAGATGAGAGGTTGCTGGTGCGGGCCCTGCATGCTCTCCTCGAGACGGCGGTGAAATTTTCCGCTGAAGGGGAAACAGTCCAACTGGCTTGCGAGATGGTTTCCGATTCGCTTAGGGTTACTATCGATAGCCGCGGTAAGACCATCCCAAAAGCTGTCATTACGAAATTCTTTGATCTCTTCTCGATCGGAGACACGAGCACGCCGGGCGGGGGCATGGGGCTCGGACCCCCGATCGCCTACCGCATACTGTCGTTATTCGGCGCCTCGGTCAGCGTCGCGAATCGCGATCCATCTGGAATACAACTGGCCATATCGCTACCGCATGCGGCTCCGAACCCTGGCAACTCCAGGATCGAATAAACCGAACGACCGGTTCATCGAAGTGTTGCCGTGCTGAGCGAGCCCTCCACCACGCGCAGAATCTGGTTAGCCGCGACGCCTTCCATCTTTTCCACTAATCCGCTGGGCCAGCGAATTTCGAGGCTCGCTTTTTCGGACTGACCGAGGCCGAAGTGGAGGCGCAGGTCGCTTTGCGAGAAGTAGCTGCCGCCGCTGCGCACTTCGTCCATCCGGCGGCGGCCGTCGGGCGTCGTGCAGTAGACACGCGTGCCGATGGCGGTGCGATTGGATTTCGTGCCGACGCATTTCACCTTGAGCCAGCGATTATTCAGCGAAGTGTCGCAGCGGAGCAGTTGTGGATACGCGTTGACGCAGTTGACCGCAACATCCAGATCGCCATCGTTATCGAAATCGCCGATGGCGAGCCCGCGGCCGGGAACGGGCTCGAGAATGCCGGGACCTGCGTCGAGCGAGACGTCTCGGAATGCGCCGTTGCCCAGGTTCCGATAGAGCACTTTCCGCTGGCGGTAGCCCGCTTCGGTGCCGGTGTCGCCGATTTCCGGGTAGACGTGGCCGTTACAGAGCAGAATATCGGGCCAGCCATCGTTATCGAAATCGAGAAACGCCGCGCCCCAGCCGAGAAAGCGCGTGTTGCGGCCCAGGCCCGCCTGAAACGTAGTGTCGTCGAAGGTGTTGTTGCCCAGATTGTGGTAGAGGCTCGAAGTGTCGCCGGCAAAATTCGTCTTGACGATATCCAGGCGCCCGTCGCCATCGTAATCCGCCGCCGATACACCCATGCCGGCTTGCGATTTGCCATCGGCTCCGTAGGCCACCCCGGCTTCGATGGCCATTTCGGTGAATGTGCCATCGTGGTTGTTCTTGTAGAGAGCGGAGGAAGTCGAATCGTTGGCCACGTAGATGTCGGGCCAGCCGTCGTCGTCGAAATCCGCGGCCAGCACGCCCAGGCCGTACGTGCCGGATGTTTTCAGGATGCCCGCTTTCGCCGAAACATCGGTGAAAGTTCCATCGCCGTTGTTGTGGAACAGAATATTCTTGCCGCCATCGAGGCCCGGCGGGCCGCATGCGACTTTCAATCCTTTATAGAGGCACGTGCCGCCTTCGGGCGTGGGCACGGTCTTGACGTCGAAGTCGATGTAGTTGGCGACGAAGAGGTCGAGAAGGCCGTCGCGGTCGTAGTCGACGAATGCACATCCGGTATTCCAGCGCGGGAGCTTGCCGCCGCCGGTGGTGACACCGGCGCGTTTACCAACGTCGGTGAAAGTGCCGTCGCTATTGTTGCGGTAAAGCGCGCAGTCGCCCCAGTAAGTCACGAACAGATCGTCGTGGCCGTCGTTGTTATAGTCGCCGATGCAACAGCCTTGGCCCCATCCGGTGCGCACCAGGCCGGCCTTCACGGTCACATCGGTGAAGGTGCCGTCGCGGTTATTTTTAAATAGGCGATTGGTGGGCGTCGACGCGGCGTCGAAGGCGGTCTCGAAACGCGTGCCATTCACCAGGAAAATGTCGAGCCATCCGTCGTCGTCGAAATCGAAAAACGCCACGCCGCAACCGGTGGTTTCGAGCAGATAGCGGTTGCGTTTCTCGCCGCCAAAGATGGTTTTCTTGTTCAGGCCGGCCTCGCGCGCCACGTTGATGAACTGCACGCCCAGCGGTGAATCTTTGGCCGGAAGCACACGCGCGATTTGATCGAACGAAAAAACCAGAGCGGAACGGCACAGAGAGCGGACGAATCCGCGGCGCGAGCCGTTCATGGTTTCCGGTCCATCCGCATTCCCGCGGCCGGCCCCACCGTTTCCATGGCGGCGCGGTCGAACATGGTCTTCTGCTCGCTCTCCTTCTGTTTTTTAATGCGCGCGGCTTCGGCGAACGCCTGCCGGCTGCCGTCGGCATCGCCCTTCGCACGCAAGATTTGCCCCAGCAAGGTGAACGGACCAGGCGTTTTGGGGTTGAGGCGGATAGCTTCCGTGAGAGCGGCAATGGCCTCGGCGGGGCGGCCGCTTTGCTTGAGCGCGGTGCCCAATAAATAGTAAGCCTCTGCGTAATTGGAGTTAACGTCGATGGCGGCACGCATTTCACGGATGACGTCGGCGAATTCGCCATCCTGCCAGTGGACCACGCCCAGCGTGAAATGCGCCTCGGCGATCCGCGGATCGAGCTCCGTGGCGCGGCGCAGGTGCAGCTTGGCGTTCGCGAGATCGTCCTTCTGCTTATACGCCAGGCCGAGGTTGTATTGGACGATGGCGGAGGTGGGGTCGAGTTGCAGCACTTTTTCGAATTGCTCGATAGCCTTGGTCAGATTGCCTTGATTGAGATATGTAAGGCCGATGTTGCCGAGCGCGCCGAGGTTGCCGGGATCGCGCGCTAGCAGGGCCTCAAACTGCTCGATGGCCTTGACGGGCGCGCCGGACTCAAGCAGCATCAGCCCGTAGTTATTGCGGAAATCGGTGTTGGTGGGCTCGATCTCGACGGCTTTGGCATAGGCAGCGGCGGCCGCTTTGCGATCGCCCTGGCGCTGGAGCGCGAGACCGAGCTGGTTCCACGCCGCCGCGCTCCCGGCCTGCAGGCTTGTAGCAATCTTGCATTCGGTAACGGCATCGGCGGCGCGGCCTAGATCCATGAGCGCCGCGCCGTAGCGATAGCGATAGTCGAAGACTTTTGGACCGAGGTGGGCAGCCCGTTCGAGCGCGGGCAGCGCCGCTTCCCGATTGCCTTCGAGCCAAAGCGCGACGCCAAGGTGATAATGCGCGGAGGCAAATTTGGGGTCGATGGCGATGGCCTTGCGGAAGCGTTCCAATGCGCCGGCTCGTTGGTTGAGGACCGCGAGCAGAAACCCAATTTCATCTTCGAGAGCCGCCGATGGCTTGGAGTTTTGTTCGACATGCTCCAGCCGGGCGAGCGCCCCGGCGGCATCGCCTTTAGCTTTCAGCGCATCGACTTCCACGCGCCAGCTGGGCGTGGACGCAGTGCGCGTTTGCGCCGCGGAGGCGGCAAGAATAATGAAGAAGAGAGCCGGCCGCAAAGGAGAAGCCTCAGTCCATTCTAGAGGATCATTATGGCGGCCGTCGGATGCTCGGTGGGTGACAGAGGCTTCCATGGCGATAGACCCGATCCGCAAAGACCCAGGGAAGTATGGTCTTACCGCAGCCCTCCGCAAGAAGTGTTTTAAGTACTTTTTTCAGCCAGTCTACGCCATGTGCCCAATTCCATAGGCTAAACACGAATCAGTAATATTAAGTGTGAGCATATGGGTTGAGGCCTGCACGAACCCAGCCGGACATGGAGTAGAAGAGATGCGGAGCAATGGCGCCAAGATACCAGGAGACATGTCGGTGGTCCGCCGGAACGGCCGGGAGTATGGCTTCGTGCTGATTACGATGGCTCTAGCTGCCGTTGCTCTCATCGGTGTCCTCGGCTTGGCCGTCGACATGGGCAGAATGTTTATCGCCAAAAACGAAACGCAAGCCTACTGCGACTCTGCGGCACTCGCTGCCGCGCTGGCGCTCGATGGAACTACGGCAGGCATCACCAATGCCCAATCCACCGTCGCCAATTCAACCAACACGTGGAATCTCGATACCGTGAAAGTCAGCAATCCCACGGTCACGTTCGCGACGACGGTTGCGGGTCCCTGGGACGCCAGTCCGAGTCCGGCGGCGGGGTACATTTATGTACGCGTCACTGCTACCGTGCCATTGCAACTGTACTTTCTTCCCGTGGTTGTCGCAAAAACCACGCAGAACGTGTCTTCAACCGCAACCGCGGGACAAATAGCCATAACCTCGTTCCCTCGAGGCCTGTCTCCATACACTGCCGTCAGTACGAACACAACAGGCCCGAACTTTGGGCTCATCGTCGGAGATTCCTACGACATTCAGTGGCCGCAATACAACAGCGCAAAGAGTGGCTGTGGGGCCAACAGTCCGGACAAATGCTTTGTTTCGCCTCCGTGCTCCGGGGACTCGAAGGCTTCGAAGACGGCTGTGGTTACTAACTGGGGCGCGAATACAAGCGGCTACTGGGGAAGCAATTCCAATAGCATCATTGAGCAAGAAATTGTTGATGTCATTCAGGTGCAGGCGTTGGACGTGGGCACGAATATTGAGCCCGCCCTCAGCAATGGGACCAAGGCGAGCGAGGCGGGATATCTGGATGAACGCGCAAGCCAGGACACCAACACTACCGACAACACGGTCAGCGCATACTTAGCTGCGATTCACAATGGGCGGCGGCTGCTACCGACGCCAATCGTGGATCCACTGGACCCTACGCACACCAACGTGATCGGCTATGGACAATTTCTTCTGGTCGCGAATGGCCCCGGGATGAGCAATTATTACACGAAAACCACCAACGGCAATGATCCCTTCTGCGCTATATACGCGGGACCATACAACATCGGGAGCATCAGCCCCGGGGCTGGGGGCTCCACGGGTGCGTCCCGGGTGAAACTAGTCCAATGAAACGATGGATTGCGAAAGTGTCGGGGAATCGCCGCGGGAATGCCATCCTGGAGTTCGCCATCGGCTCGGGCGTCCTGGTAGCAGTGTTCGTCGGGACGTTTCAGTTTGGCTTCACTTTTCTCCAGTACAACAACCTTGAAAATGCTGTGGCTCGGGGTGCGCGGTATGCGTCGCTGGTGCCGTACGATTCGGCGACTACGGCCCCGTCCGTCGCGTTTCAGACGGCAGTTCAGAATATGGTTTTGTATGGGAGCCCGACGACGGGCACCACGCCGGTTCTGCCCGGCCTGACAACGGGGAACGCCAACTTGTCCGTGACCTTTACGGATGGGGTACCCAGCGCAATGACGGTCTCCATTAGCGATTATACGATTAACTCGGTCTTCGCGACCACTACCCTTACGAAGAAGCCTCAGGTGACGTATGCCTACCAAGGGATCTGGTCACCGGTATGAAGAAGATCAGGTTGGGCGGCATCTCTTCGCGGCGACGGAGAACCAGTAAGGGCAGCGTGCTTGTGGAGACCGCCCTAATCTTCATCGCCTTTTTCGCCATGCTGATCGGTGCGTTCGATTTCGGGCAGTTCCTGTTCGTTCATCAAGCCTTGGTAGAACGGGCGCGTTATGCGGCGCGGTGGGGCGCAATCAACGATCCGACCGATTCCACCTCCATCACCAACATGGTGCTCTACAATCAGGGAGCCACGCCACCCTTGGGAACGGTCTCATATTTCAACCTGACCGCAGCCAACGTAACGGTGACGAACCCGGATTCTGGAACAGACGGACATCGCCTTAACCTGCAAATCTCAGGCTATTCATACGCTGTATTCTCTCCTTATATTGCTGGGAGTCATACCGGACCGCTGATCACTGTGTCTGTTCCACTGGGCCTTTACAACTAAGGTTGGGCGTCGGAAACTGCTGGTGCACGCTCCCGGGAGGCCAAAAACGGAGACCGCGGCTGTGCGGCGTGGACAATCGCCGCCGCAATAACGAGCACGGCGATTGCCCAGCAACGCTCCGATTCTCCACGCTAAGACCCACTATCGGGTGGTCCGCTAATTCTGCATTTAGCGCACCACCCACTATCGATACGACACCTCGATCCAACTGTAGTAGGATGAGACTCAGGTTTCAGGCCCGCAACAGATTGGTATGAACTGGCGAACGATCTGCGTCGCGACAAGTCTGGCTCTCAACGTTTTTGCGATGTTGCCGGCTACTGTGCGCGCCGCGGAACCCTTGAAACAAACGCAGTTTTCGACCAACACCCCCGTTGAAGTGCCCGGCATGATGCTCGATACCGGCCAATATGTCTTCAAGCTGATCGAACCGGAAGCCCAGCGCAACGTCCTGCAGGTTTTCGAAACCGTTCAGCTCTGGACCGGCGATGGCACGCGGCTGCTGTCGACCATGCTCACCATGCCGAATTACGATCTGCCGCCCACCGACAAGACCGTATTCACTTTCTTCGAGCGCGGCTCGCAGCAGCCCAAGGCGCTGCGGATCTGGTTCGCGCCGGGCCGCAAATACGGGCAGGAATTCGTGTATCCCAAGGCCCAGGCGGCGGAACTGGCGAAATCGGTAGGGCGCGGCGTTCTCTCGCTGCCGGCCGAATTGCCGGCAGACATCGGTCAGCTTGCCAGGATGGTGGCGGAGCCCAACCGGCCTGCGGCCAGAGCGCCGTTGGCTGCGCTGCTTTCAGAGGCGCCAGCCGTACCATTGAACGTGACCCCCGCGGCCACCACGGCGCCGCCAGTCGCGCCGCAAACGCAGGCGGGATCGCCGAGGAAGCTTGAGCCGCCGGAGAGTTCGCTAGCGGCCGGGAACATCCGTCCCTCACCGAACCCCGCTGCTCCGCAGAGCCGCGCCCGCGCGCGCGACACGAAAGCTATGGCGCCCGCTGCACCTAAGTCGATCGCGAGCCTGCCCAAGACCGCAAGCTACCTGGCTCTGGTCGCCCTGATGGGCTTGCTGGGAATCGGCTGCGGTACCCTGCTGCGCATTCTGGCATTGCAGCTCGAACGCCGATGAGCCTGCAGATCCGGCTGCGATTTACGAAGGCGCAATTGCGTCGGGCAGAGCGGCTGTCATTTGGATTCGGGTTCATGTGCATGGGTCTGTGCGCGTTTATGCTGGCGCAGACGTGGCTTTTTCAGTCCTATCAGGACTGGGCGTTCGATCAGCAATTGCGCGGCGAGGATATTTCGGTTACTGAGTTTCTGGCGCAATCGGCATCGTTTTCTGGGCGCGACATGGCATCACTGGCAGTGCGTAACGGAGCGGCATACACCGTCGGATTCCAATCACCGGAAGATCGCGGCATCGTGGGACGGATCGAAATCCCGCGCATTGGACTGAAAGCCATGATCCTCGAAGGTGTCTCGCAACGGACGCTGGCGCTAGCCGTGGGTCACATTCCCGGGACCCCGCTGCCGGGCAATACGGGAAATGCCGGTATCGCGGGACACCGCGATACGTTTTTTCGCGGCTTGCAAGGGATTCATGAGGACGACACTATTGTAGTGACGACGCACGACGGAACCTATCGATACCGCGTGAGTTCCCGCGTGGTGGTCGGCCCGCGCGAGACGCAGGTACTGGAAGACTCGCCGCTTCCGTCCCTCACCCTGGTGACCTGTTATCCGTTCCGCTACCTCGGGCCCGCCCCCGAGCGGTTTATCGTGCACGCACTGCGCGAAACCCTGTAACTTTCCCACGCGCCGCGCAGGATCCGGCGCTACTCGCTCAACTCCCGGATCCAGATATTGCGGAAACGCACCGGCTGGTCGTGGTCCTGCAGCAGCAGCGGCATTTTTTCCGCGTGTGGAACGTAGGGCGGGCGATGCATGTAGTCGGTGGGCCCCGTCAATTCGGTGTCGTCCTGCACCAGCACGCCGTTTTGCAGGACCGTGATGTGCGCGGGCCGCAGGAGCTTACCATCAGCGGCGAAGCGCGGCCCATGCCAAATGACGTCATACGATTGCCACTCGCCCGGACGCCGGCATGCATTCACCAGCGGCGGAGTTTGCGCATAGATCGCTCCGGCCTGGCCATCGGTGTAAGTCTTGTTCTCGAAAGAATCGAGGACCTGGAGCTCGTATTTGCTCATCAGGTAAATGCCGCTATTGCCCCGGCCCTGGTCCTTGTCATGCGGCGGATCGGGTTCGGCCCACTCTACGTGCAACTGGCAGTCGCCGAAGGCCTGCTTGGTGTGAATATCTCCGGTCCCGGGCGCAACCACCATGGCGCCGTCAACGCTCTTCCATTGCGCCGGTCCCCCCTTGTTACTCTCCCATTTCGAAAGATCCTTGCCATCAAAGAGGACAATGGCGTCCGACGGCGGCTTTCCGGGCGCTTCCTGCGTACTCGCCGTGCCCGGCGTGATTACGGGCGGCACTGGACGGTTGCGGTCGGAAACTTTCCATCGGGTGAGGCCGGCATCTCGATGCGTGCTCTGGTCCGCGGAGTGTGCGCTCGTGATGAATAGAAATAATGTCAGGAAAACGGTGATGCGCATTGCAGTCTCCTCGTAGTGTCGATTACCGTTGGAGATTTTATCAAACACTCAGCGGCCGGTCGTTTGCGTTTCGTATTCCCGGATCTCCGCGGCCTGCGCGCCGCGATGGGGCACGGCGAGGTAGAGCCGACTCAATTCCGTCACAAATAACGAGGTCCGCGCGCCCGGCGCCGTCGACATTTTCGCCAATCGTGCGTAATGATCGGGATCCTGCTCTTGAAATACGCTGAGGAATCCCTCGCCGCCGGTGACATAAAGCCGCCGAAGCGCGGCGTCGTAGAACAGATCGTCGGTATCGCCGACGCAGTCGAGCTGTGCCACAATCCTGCCGGAGTTGGAATCCAGCACGGCGACTTGAGCCGGTTTGCGGCAACCTGCGAACAGCCGGTGCTCATCCTCGTCGAGCGCCATGGGAAAGTTCTCGCGGAGGCCCGGCAGCGGCCACTTAAGCGTCACGGCGCGCGCGCGGCGGTCAGCCACGGCGATATGCCCGGCGGTGGGAACGTTTACGAAAATGCGCGTCCCGGACCTCTCAAGCTGAAACGATTCCGGATGCCCATCCAGCTTGATGTTCCCCACTTTTGCATTGGTGGCGACGTCGACGATCCCCAGCGCCCCCGAACCGTAACCTATATATGCGTGGCCGGCGTCGGCGTCGTACCGGATATTATCGGCGTCGTCCGAAAAATCGATGGTCTGCAAGGGTCTGAATGACGTGCCTTCGAAAATCCTAACCTTCCCGTCCGCGCTGTTCGCCACATAAATCCGATCCAGCGAGGCTACGAAGAGAACGCCCTGGGGCTCGTGCAGCGACTTGAGGGAACGAATTCGTTGACCGTAGTTCAAGTCCACAACTTCGACGGTATTGTTGCCCAGCGCGGCTACGAAAAGGCGCCGCTTGACGAGGTCCACCGCCAGATGGTCGATACGCCCCTCGACGCCCGGCAAAGGAATCGTGCGGACAAGTTTCAGCGGCTCGGCCCCACGGCTCGACACCACCGCTGACATCGCAAGTACCCCAAGAAGCGCACTCTTCAAGGTCAGCCTGTCACCTTTCGGCCGTCACTCCGCCGCAACTGGACCCGCTGCCCGCCGTGCATCCGTAGCAATGCTGGCCCACCTCGATGCGACGGCTGTTAAGCATCGCGGCGTTGAAATCGCGGACGTGCGCGGGCGCGCCGAACCCCACCGGCAGGTCGAGCATTTGGTTGAAGTCGCAATCGTACAGCGTCCCATCCCAACCGACGGACAACGTGTAGCGGCACATCACGCCCGCCGCCGCCGCGGGGTTATACGCGCCCACGAGTTTATCCATGTAGCGCTCGTAGTTGCCACTGCGCAGCAGAAACTCCAGGAACCGGCTGATCGGCATATTCGTGATCGTGTATAGCGAGTTGAATACGATGCCATGCCGCCGCGCCAGCTCGCGCTTGAAGTCGGCCTCCACCGAGTGCTGCGCCGGCGGCAGATAGGCGCCCACCGGGTTGTACACCAGATTCAACCGCAACCCCGACCCCTCGCGCCCGTAGCCGAGCGCGTTCAGCTTGCGGAGCGCCTCGATCGAGCTGGCGAAAACACCCGTGCCGCGCTGCGCGTCGGTCTGCTGCTCCAGATAGTACGGAAGGCTGGCCACGATCTCCACTTGGTGCGCCGCCAGAAATCCAGCCAGATCGGTTTGCGAAGCCAGCAGCAGCACCGTGAGATTGCAGCGGTCCATCACGTGCCGGCCGAGCGAGCGGCTCTGCTCCACCAGCCAGCGAAAATTCGGATTCAGCTCCGGCGCGCCTCCCGTGATGTCGACCGTCGGGATCTGAGTATTGCGCAACGCCTGTATACACAGCTCGGCGGTTTCGCGCGTCATGATCTCCCGGCGATCCGGTCCCGCATCCACGTGGCAATGCCCGCAGGTCTGGTTGCAAAGTTTGCCCACGTTGATTTGAAAAACTGTGATCCCCATGGCTGTTAATGGCGCGAGACCCGATGACGCCAGCGACTCCGCAAACGGCCGCCGCGCGCGCGGCCGGTCGTTCAGCACACGCAGCTGGGCCGCCGCCGAAGCCAGCGGATGTGCCGCGCCCGCCAGGCTCACATGCTCACCTTATCCGCCGCATTGCGCATTTGCAGTCCATGCACCAACGAAGCTCCCCCACGGATGGCCGAGGCCACGTGCACGGCTTCGCACATCTGTTCGAGGTTCGAGCCCTTCTCAAGGCAAGCTTGCGTATACGCGTCGATGCAATACGGGCATTGCACTGCATGCGCCACGCCCAGCGCAATCAGGCTCTTCTCGCGCTCCGTCAGCGCGCCTTCCGCGAACACCGCGCCATACCAATCGGAAAATTTCTTCCACAGCTCCGGCGCGTTCTTGCCCATCTCGGCGAAGCGCGGCAAGTCCTCGTCATGATAGTACCCGGCCATCGGTTACCTCGTGTATTTCGAGTTTCCCACGATCCGGCGCCGCATGGCGCGCGCGTGTAAGACGCCACTCGCCGCATGCCCCCTTTTTGACGCCCGTCGCCCCAATTCGCTACATTGGGAGCGGAGGAATGGCCGAGTGGTTGAAGGCGACGGTCTTGAAAACCGAATCGGGCCATTTCGCAAAGCCGAACAAAATCAACAAATCCTCTTGCCAGCCAATGGCTTAGACGGATCTTGACCTTCTCCGGATTTCCCTGGCTTTTACCGGATTTGGACCGTCTCTAGTGACAAAATAGTGACACGGAGACCGAATTCGCAGAAATCCAACTGAGTGTCACTGGTGGTTGGTTGGCGTGCCATTTCGGTTCACCATACGGTACGCCTAGTGGACGATTTAAGAACTTGCGAGATCCCGGTGTCAGGCGAATTCTTCGCGTTATCTGCCCAGATTTCCTGAACGACCGGAGGGCCGATCTCTAACGATGTGTCCGGAGAGCGGTTCGAAATCCGGCAATCGCGATGTGCCGAAACCACATCGCAGACACTTCTGGCACACCCAAGTGGTACAGGTGCGGCCCAATCTGAGGTTAAGTCGGCACTGGGTCGGAAGGAAACCCTTCCGACACGCTGCCCCATTCAACCGGGTTCGGGCCAGTCGGCGAGAACTGCGTTTCGCGCGACTTGAGCCGTAAACGCACATTCTATCGTTAGACGCTCCGTGAGCGGCGGCACGCCTCCTCCAGCAATCGCGTCAGGTGTTGCTGGGATTCCCGCCGGTATGCACTACTGGCATTATTTGCCACATACGGTGTGTCTCCTGGCCCCAGACCTTGTTCGACTTCCCCAGACTGGAGCATTTAGATGGAACGACAATCGGAATGGTACCGTGATTGCGACCGCTTTCAAGTCCCCCTAAGTCCGAATCGGGAGGAAACTTCAAATGCTGATCCCGAGATTATGTGATTCGCGGGTCAGCTTGGCATTGCTGCTAGAATTACGATTACTGCCGCGTTCCTCCAGAAAGAACATTTTGTGCTGCGCTTACTCTTTGCATTGTCCCTATTGGCCCCTCTGAATTCACAGATTCTCGTCGACACTTTCGCCGGTGGTCAGATCCCTCCTGGGGCGCTTGGTTTCGTCGCCGGGCTAACGTGGGACTCCGCTGGCAACATTGTCTTCTGCGACACAGGGTACAACGTGATTCGCCGCCTCCGGCCGGACGGCACTGTTGAAACGATCGCCGGCGGCGCGATCACCGGC
>DATLVQ010000745.1:0-2445 GCA_035577325.1 Bryobacteraceae bacterium
GCACAAACCCTACCGCCCCTTCGATCCCCGCGCTTATTTTGAGTTCCGCTTATACAAAGACTTTTCAGCCGGTATTGCCGACCAATGGCTCAGCCACGGCATCGACCTGGTGCACTATTTCCTGGACGACCACTTCCCCAAATCCGTCGTGGCCCATGGCGGTGTTTTCGCCTGGCCCGATGGCAGGGAAAATCCCGATACCTTTCAGGCGCTGCTTGAATACCCCAAAGGTTTCCTGGTCAGTTTCTCCACCAGCTTCGGCAATGACTCCGATAGCTTCAGCCGCATCATGGGCAAGAAGGCCACGCTCGTCAATATCGGCGGCGAAGGCAGCCCGCGCTGGAAATGGGTCGAGGAAAAGGGCAACCACGAGGACAACCCCTTCATCAAGCGGGAAGAGAGATATGTTCTGCTCCCCGGCAACGATAAGCTGCCACCTACCTTCATGGGCGATGAGGACCTTTCCCACATGACCAACTGGCTCGAATGCCTGCGCAGCCGCAGAGCGCCCAACGCCACGGTCGTACACGGCTTCGCCCACTCGGTCGCCGGTATCATGGCCACGCGCGCCTATTGGGAAGGGAAGAAGCTCTACTGGAACCCGAAGACCGAGCAGATCGTCGATCAGTCTGTTTAACTAAAGGATTATTAGGTGTTGAAGGGGCGCGGGCTTTTTTTGGAGAGGCTTCCGAACCCTGTATTCGGAAGCCCCCTCAAATTCGGAGCAAACCCATGCTGTGAACCCAATTTGCCGCAACCTGTGTTTTCGCGCAAGCCATCTTTTGGCACGGCGCCCAATGGCCCGCCAGCATCTTTCGATACCCCGCGTGTAACGTCTCCCGTCACCTGTTAACATAACCCGCATGTGCCTCTCCAGACTGGTGATAGCCCTTTTGCTCGGGACCGCGGCCGCGGCCCGGGCGAGCGATACCCTGGAGGAGCTCACGCGCCACTACCTCATCGACCTTATCCGCCTCGACACCACCAACCCGCCCGGAAATGAGACCCGCGTCGCCCAGTATCTAAAGACGGTGTGCGACACCGAGGGAATTGAGAGCGAAACCCTCGGAGCCGACCCCGCCCGCCTGAATTTCCTCGCCCGCATCAAAGGTTCGGGTAAACAGAAGCCCCTCCTCGTGATGGCGCACAGCGACGTCGTCCCCGCCGACCGCTCCCAGTGGACCGTCGATCCCTTCTCCGCAGAAATTCGCGACGGCATGCTCTATGGCCGGGGCGCCCAGGATGATAAATCGCTGCTGGCCGCCGAGCTTGCGGTCCTCGTCGATCTCAAGCGCACCGGGGCCAGGCTCAATCGCGACGTGATCCTGCTCTCCGAAGCCGATGAAGAGGCCGGCTCCTCCGGGATCCAGTGGCTCATCGCCAACGCCTGGGACAAAATCAACGCGCAGTTCGCCGTCAACGAAGGCGGTTTCGCCATTACCACCGGGTCCGGCCAGCGCATCTACGAAATTCAGACTACCGAAAAAATTCCCACGCGCGTCATTCTGGTAGCCCAGGGCACAGCCGGACACGGTTCGCTGCCCCGGGACGACAACCCGGTCGTTCACCTCGCCCGCGCCATCGTGCGCGTCGCCGAAGCCGATCAGCCTGTGCGCCTCAACACCACCACGCGCCGCTATCTCCACGCCCTTGCCAAACTGCCCGATTACAAATGGCTCGAGCCGCTGCTCCCGCGTCTCGAAAATGCTTCGACCTCGACCGCCGTGGCCAACCAGATCCGCGCGCGCGACGCTGAGCTCGCCACCATGCTGCGCACCACCGTCTCGCCAACCATTCTGGCCGCCGGAAATAAAATCAACGTGATCCCCAACACCGCCGAAGCGCAGCTCGACGTCCGCCGCCTCCCCAACGAAACGCACGCCGAAATTTTTGAGCGTGTGCGCCGCATCGTGCACGATCCGGCTGTCGAAGTGCGCGCGGCGCCTGGCCAGGAAATGCCCGCAACCGAGCCGAGCGGCATCTCCACCCCGCTCTACGAGGTCATGCAGCAAACTTTCGCCCATACCGCGCCCACCGCGCTCGTGATTCCGTACATGGTGCGCGGCGCCACCGATGGCTCCTTCCTCCGCCAGAAAGGCATCGACGTCTACGGCGCCCCGCTCTTCCTCCGCGAAGACAAGGAAAGCCGCGCACACGGCAACGACGAGCGCATCAGCCTCGAAAGCCTGACCTCCGGCGTAAGGTTGCTGAAGGAGATCGTGCTGGCAGTGCAGTAGGCTGGGGAGGCGGTGATGCAATTCTACGAGTCGGGGCGTTTTTTTCGGCCACGTGGCAAAGCAAGCCGGTTTCCGGTAATCCACATCCCGGAACAACCGCAGCCTGCATCGTTGCAAGCAGGCTTTGCTACCAAGGCGATACTCCGATGTTTTCACGGTGGAAGCCGCTTATCCACCTTCCTACGTGCCAGTTCTCCCACCGGATTCG
>DATLVQ010000746.1:0-2394 GCA_035577325.1 Bryobacteraceae bacterium
CGCACGGGTTTCAGGTGAATACGCATGCGATCGGCGACCGGGCGAATCGCACGGTACTGGACGCGTACGCGGCGGTGCTCGGCGGTAAGAACGACCGGCGCTTTCGCATCGAGCACGCCCAGGTAGTTTCGTGCGAAGATACGCCATTATTTCAAAGATATTCCGTCCTGGCTTCAATGCAGGCCACGCACGCGACAAGCGACATGACCTGGGCCGAGGCGCGGTTGGGCGCGGAGCGCGTCAAGGGCGCGTACGCGTGGAGACGGCTGCTGTCGCTGGGTGTGCACATTCCGAACGGGTCGGATTTTCCGGTGGAGAATCCCAACCCGCTGTGGGGTTTTTACGTCGCGATATCGCGCCAGGATCACGACGGCAATCCACGAGACGGCTGGTTTCCCGATCAGCGCATGACGCGCGAGGAAGCGCTGCGGAGCTGGACCATCGAGGGCGCGTATGCTGCGTTTGAAGAAAAAAATAAGGGCTCGCTCGGTCCCGGCAAACTGGCCGATTTTGTGGTGTTGTCCGACGACATTATGCGCATTCCCGCGGCACAGATTTTGAAAACGCGAGTGACCATGACCGTAGTCGGGGGCGAGGTTGTGTACGCGCGATGAACGCCGCTTCGCTCTTGTTTTTGTGGCTGGCAGCGGGCTCGCAGGTGCTGTTGGACGAGGTGTTTCACGTGCCGGCCGGCGAGTGGCGGTACGTGCCGGTGATTTTGAAGCAGCCGCCGGTCACTGTGGACTGCGATTTCCGCGTCATATCTGGAAACGGTGCGGTGCGCGTCGTGCTCGTAAATCGGGACGGTCTAGATACGCTGCGTGGAGGAGACCGCGAACCACTCGGATCAGGCGCGTTCGCGCAGCAGCGCCAGGTCAGCCGCGTGGTGAACTTGCCGGACGAGTATGCGATAGTCCTGGAGAATGGCGGGCGCGGCCCTGTCAGCGTGAGACTCCGCGTATCCCTGGATTTTTCGGCGCGCGGGCGTCCGCAGGCGCAGACACTGCCGCCCGAGCGGCGCTTCGCCGTGATCCTGATCAGCGCGACGGTATTTCTCGGGATTGTGTTCTATTCGGCTAGGAAATTGTTGGGCGTCATGCGGTAAGCCACGCAGATGCTCGGTCTGCCGGCCTTTCAATTCGATCAGTCTATTAACCTCTAAGAACCTCTTCGGCAGCGGAGAACGCGAAACGGAGAGCCCTCACCAAGTCGTCGGTCTCGCGGACGAGCTGGCGGCATCTCTCACACACTAGTAAGTGGTCTTCGACGAGAGCGATTGCATCTTCGCTGGGTAAGGTCCGGCGAACGAATTCGTCCAACAGTTCCTCTGCAAGGTGCCAATGGATGGCATGCAACATAATCGCCTCTCTTCTGTTTGCAGGTTGTTGTTGGCGGCGCTCATATCTAGCTATTGTGTGTGAATTGGAGGCGTTTTGTTTCTAATTTGTTTTTTAATAGCGCTAAAAAGCACGAGATATCGTGAAATAACGGAATTATGGACTGCAGCAGAAAGGCGGTGCAGCCGGAAATCCGACTCATGAGTAAATCTTCGTTAGCTGCCTGTGGGACGTCCCACCAACGCGAGAAACTCGTCGCGCGTGGTCTTGCGGTCGCGGAAAGCACCGAGCATGGCGCTGGTGACGGCCCCGGAGTGCTGCTTTTCTACGCCACGCATCATCAGGCAGAGGTGGCGGGCCTCGCAGATCACGCCGACGCCCTGGGGCGCAATCATGGTCTGGATGGTCTGGGCAATTTCCTGCGTCATCCTCTCCTGGATCTGGAGGCGCCGCGCGAACACGTCGATAATGCGTGGAATTTTGCTGAGGCCAATAACGTGGCCCTTGGGTATATAAGCCACGTGAACCTTACCGAAGAACGGAAGCAGATGGTGCTCGCAGAGGCTGAAGAACTCAATGTCCCTGACGATCACCATCTCGTCATATTTGACCGGGAACAGGGCGCCATTCACTACTTTGCGCACGTCGGTATGGTATCCACTGGTTAGAAAGCGCAAGGCCTTCTCCACGCGTTGCGGCGTCTGCGACAGACCTTCACGGTCCGGGTCGTCCACCAATTGCTCGATGATGGTGCGGATGAGGGGAGCGAATGAGGTTTCCTCGATAGCGAGGGCCGGCATTTTTACGACGCGTTTTTGCTTAGCCATTCATCTCCGACACTTCAAAGATGTTGCGGGGCGTCTCGGCGATGCGAACTTTGTCGAGCACGGGCCAAGGCGCTGGAAATGCAGAGTTCCAGCTCGACTGCAACCGGGCGTAAATCTCGCGAGCAAGATTTTCCGTAGTCGGCACGGCCTGCTGAAATGCGGCGCTCTCGGTATTCAGATACCTGTGATCAAACGGCCCGAGCACCTGCTGCTCCACCAGCCGGTCGAGT
>DATLVQ010000747.1:0-5311 GCA_035577325.1 Bryobacteraceae bacterium
TCCCGTCGTATCAAGGAGGTAAATGTACGTCGCATTAGCAGCACTGGGGGGACCATACAGGAATACGTTTCCAGGATTCAGATTCCCGAGCGATTTGACGAGTGCGGGATTTCCATCAACCGCCGTCGCGGTCAGTGTGATGCTCCTGCTCGATACGTTGACGTTGTTATAATCGCAGAGCTGCAACGTGATATTCGCGGGGCGGCCACTCATCGCCCTGGCCGGGTCGTACTGGAGACAGACTTTGTAGGTCACGCTGTAATTCACGGATGCTGAACTGGCATTCGCTACCTTGTCGGTTGCATTTACAGTGAAGGTCTTGGCACCAACAGCGGCTGTATCGATCGCGCTGCCATTAGCCACCGGACCGGCGCATGTGGCAATACCCGAACCGCCGTCGACACAGCTGTAATTCGATGCCACAGGCTGGTGAATGATGTAAGTAGTAGCGGTGGGGTTCGTAATCGTGATCGAAGGCGGCTTCTTGTCGACCATATTTCCTCCGACAGATCCCGCAATCACAGAATTGCCAGCGACGTCGAAAACCGTGTGGGTGCCGGTAAACGCATTGGCCGTTTCCGTAAGCGGCGGCACGCTGGTGCTCACTCCAAAGCTTGCGTCGGCGGGATTGGCAAGTCCGGAGAGACCCGGCTGGTCCGCGGCAGTACAGGGGATCGTAACGTCTTTCGCATGCCACAGGCCGTCTGCCGACCCGCACCTGAATGTCGGTGGCACTTTATCGATCATGTTGCAGCAGATGGGGCCCGCGGTCGTACAGTTGCCGGCTACGTCGCAGAACTTGTGGGAATTGGTAAAAGCGTTGGCCAGCCCCGTACCCGCAGGAACACTCGTCATGAGATTGAAGCTGGCGTCGGCGGCGTTGGCAAGACCGGACAGATTCGCCTGGTCGGCGCCAGTGCAATGAATGCTCACATCAACGTTGTGCCAGAGTCCATCGGCGGAGCCGCAAACGGAAATTGGCGGCGTAGTGTCGTAGCACACAGGGCCGTAGGTTTGGTCGTCAGTAGTCCGTCCCGAATTGTCCCAGCCGAGAACATGCGCCGTATGACACCCCTGCGAGCCTGCAGCAATCAGGCTCAGGAAATCGCTGGTTCCCGTCTTCGCGGGTCCGTCATAAAAGGTGTTTCCGCTGCCTGGGGTTGCCGCATTCTTGATGTCTGCCACGGCATTGTCCCACTGGCCCGTATATCCGGCAATCTGCACTGATGCGCTTGTCCCGCTGGGCGGGGGGCTGGATAACGCGAAGTTGATGTGCTGGTCGCTGTTGTACCAGGCATTCGTCGCCGGCCCGCTAAAGTTGACTTCGGGTACGGTTCCATGCGTGACGCTATCAATTAGAGACCAGCCAAGCTGAAGCATGTTAAAGGAACCCCAACCGGTCGCAAGATCGTAATCGGTGCCTGCGCAGTAGCCGGTTTGGCCATCTCCTCCATTGCAACCCACGGTGATGTCATAAAGAGGCGTGCGTCCACTGGGTCCAATCGCCCGCGCGATCGGTGCGAGAAAGCCCATGATCCAGATACGCGTATTCAGGTTTCCGATGGGCGCGCATGGCGAATTGAAAGGTATGTCACCGCAAATGTTCCCCAGACTCAAAAGGTACGAGTTCACCTGAGCCATGAATCCGGCAAAGGCAGGTGAGGCGATGCTGGTTCCGGCAAAATTGGTCCAGCCGCCATTGTAGTAGTACGCCTCGCCGGTTCCAGCGTTCAGGGCGATATCCGGAAGGGCACGCTTGTTATTGTCATTACACGGCTTGGCCCCAGCGACAATGGTTTGGTAGGGTGGCGCGTCGTAGTGACTGCTGCAACCGCCACCGCCCCCGCCATTATTGCTGGCTGGGTTGCTCGCGGGTTGGCCATTACAACCGGGTCCGGTCCATGCAACCTCGCTCGCGAATTTCGGCTTACCGGCCACTATGCTCTCCGAAAGAGTAGTTCCACCGACAGCTACTATCTCCGGGTTCGACGCTGGAAAGGTCACGCTCAGATTACTGCAGTCCTGGGTGACGCCATGGTCGCCTGTGGCGACAGACACGGCCCACCCTTCGGCGAACATGGCATCGATAACGTTTTCGTAATCGCCTCTCGTGCTGTCGTCGAAAGAGCTCTCGGGCGCGCCGAAGCTGGAACTGGCCACCCGGGCATGGTCGTCGCTGTGGGCGAACTGCCAGGAATCCAGCAGATTGCCGATTGTGGTTCCCCCAGTACCGTAAGCCCAAATATGAGCCGTATTGTGGAAGTCGCCGAAATTATTGGCCATCGCTGTCGCGGTTTCCACATCCAGCGTCATTTCCCCATTGCAGCAAGTCGGGCTGTTGTGTCCCTGAATATCCACGTTATAGGCGAGACCGTACTTCTTGGCGAAATTATCCAGATCATTATTGGCATCGCTGTTAATCGAGATGAAGTTGTTGCCGATGATGGCGATCGACGACTCCACAGGGCTGCTGCCGGGGTTGTTGTTCGGGTTGCAACACTTGCTGAAGCGCTGCAACCCCGCAAGATCGTAAGCCTCTGAGCTATAGAGATCCGGGAGTTCAAGACCGGGGAACCCGCCGGAAATTGACGGTACGAGACCTGCATTTTGCACTCCGGTGCCGCTCGGCGTCGCCCCAGCCCGCACTGACGAGCCGTCACGCTTCGCCGCTGAGCGACGCGCCGATTCGTGTCGAAAGTACGGTTCAGGCCGGTAGATGGGTTCATCATCTTCAGCTATGCTCGGCAGTTCATTGACTGAGCGTACCCGGTGGTAGTTATTCAGCCCGTGTACATTCCTCAGGATGCCGGTAAATTCAGCGGGAATGACCGGGTCGCGATTGCTGGAGAAGAATCTTCGTGTGCCATGCGTGTAGTGATGCAATTGCACCTTGAAAGTCTGCTCTACTGTATTTGAATCGGCCTCGATATTTGTCGCCAGGTTGTTCCGGAAATGGTTGAGTATTTTGAATCCATGCTGTTCGGCCCAGGCATGCACTCTAGCCACATCAGCGTCCGCGGGCGCATAGCGCGCTTTCCACTGATCGAAGGTCAAGTACTTGTGGAAGCTATGGGACTGTGGGTCCTGGAGTTCGCGCACGAACCGCTTGAGCTCGTCCCGGTGGCGCGGCTCATAGGTCAGCATTAGCCGCAACATCTGAGATGGCTCCATGCGTTTCACCTGCGTCGCCGATCCCTCGGCCACCGGCTTCGGCGTCACGCGAATTCGAACTTCTTGACCGGGCGCTGTGATAGCTGCCAGCCCGAGCGTTCCCAGGAACAATCCTACTTTGCGCAATGTCATGTCGTGCTCCTCCTGTCCTCAAAAGGAAGCCCTGAAAAATCGCGTGCTTATTCTTCTGTGCGTTGTAGAGCACGCCGCAGATTAAATACAGATCGCCGATCGTACGCTGTGGCGAACCGGCTTAGCCCTTGCCCCGCCAGCATGCGTTCCAGTGCCACCAGAATATGGAGAACGAACAGTGTAGCGGCGCCGTGTGAGGGCGCATAGAGCATGAATATGCGTTTTTCCGACGCTTTTTTTCCCCGCCGCTTCTTGTTGCTTTTTGTTGCCGGAATGACCTGCGAGTGAAGGTATAATGGCGTCCCGGCAATGCCGCTTCGATCGCCAATATTGCTGCTCCTGGCTTTTGTTTGGAGCGTACCCTCAGTGGGACGCGGCGAGACTCTCGCCATCCGTTCTTACACCGTGGTCGACGGGCTGGCACACGATCACGTCAGCCACATCTATAGGGATTCCCACGACTTCCTTTGGATATGCACGGATGACGGCCTGTCCCGGTTCGACGGCCGACACTTCGTCAATTACACGACGGCCGATGGCCTGCCTCACATCCACGTAAACGACATCATCGAGGCGTCGAGCGGGGACTACTGGTTGGCTACCGATGGAGGCGTCACCTTGTTCCGTCCGGCCCATCCGGCGCAGAGGTTCAAGAGCTTTAAGCCGGATGGCCCGCCGCAAGCCCTTTTCATCAACGCCATAGTCGAGGAACCTCAGGGCGCGCTGCTGGTCGGGAGCGCGGCGGGTCTGTACCGCTTGCGGCGCGAGGAAAACGCAGCCAGATTTGAACCCATCAATTTTGGCGCACCGGCCGGCATGCGCGAGGCGTCATCGATCAATGCGATCTGCAGGGAGCCCAGTGGAACGCTCTGGATAGGTACGGCGAGTGGTCTATACAGGCGGGACCCGAGCGGCGTGTGCACACGGTTCACGACGTCCGACGGTCTGCCGCACGATTTTGTCGACCATCTGGTGACGGACCCCGACAGCCGGATTTGGGCCTGTACGCGACACGGTCTGGCGCGGCTGGCCAGGACACCACGGCCGGGGGTGGCGATCGATCTGACGGTTACTTCCGCAAATGGCCTGCCTCACCCGGACGTGAGGACCATCCGGTTCATGCCCGATGGCCGGCGCTGGATCGGCACGCTTGGGGGCCTGGTGGAGTGGGCGCCAGGCCCGCCGGGGCCGGCGAACTTCCGTGTCTACACCGAAGATGACGGTCTGAATGACCGCGAAGTCTACGCGCTATCGAGCGATCCCGCCGGAAACATCTGGATCGGGTCGCGGCGTGGGGGACTCATCCGGCTGGCCCAATCGGGTTTTCAAACCTTTGGCAAAAAGGATGGGCTATCGTTGAGCGGAAGCGACGAGTTGCTCGAAACCTCCGCCGGCGGGATCTGCGTGGCTGCGCTTGCCGACGCGCGCCGCGTCATCAGCTGCCTAAATGCACGGCGCTTCGCCGTAACCATACCACGGCTGCCGGACGCCGCAACGGCGGCGATACCAAGCTCCAACCAGTCGATGATCGTCGACCATTTTGGCGACTGGTGGATATCAAGCCCTCGTGGTCTGTTTCGCCTCCGTGGCGCGAAGTCGAGACCCGGAGCGGCCGTTGGCGGCGCCGACCTCACGCTGCTGCCGGAGGTTGAATCCAGACGCATGCTTGAAGACGGCCGGCACAATGTGTGGGTCACCACGTATAAGGCCTGGTCGTTCGGATTAGAGCGTTGGGACCGTGGCAGCTCACAAGTCCGCGATTTCTCGGCTTCCTTGCCCCTGGCCGTCCGCGAGCGCGGTATCGCCGCACTCGCCGAAGCTCCCGAGGGCCAGCTTTGGATTGGCCTGAACCGGCCGGGGGGTCTGTACCGGTTGCGTAAGGGCCGGTTCGAAGAGATCGCCAGTGTGCCACCGGGAAATATTCAGGCCCTTTATCGCGATGCGGCTAATCGCCTATGGATGGCTAGCGCTGAGGCCGGCCTGGGTAGAGTCGACAATCCCGACGCGG
>DATLVQ010000748.1:0-5924 GCA_035577325.1 Bryobacteraceae bacterium
TCGCCCACAAATCGGGATGCGACGGCGTTCGGACTGGGCCGGGATATCGAAATCGTGCGCTCGCACGGCGGCTCGATCGACTTGGCGCGCGACGCAAACTCCATCGCGTTTCGCGTGTCGTTACCATCCCTGAGCCGGGACCAAACCGCGGGCAAATCAAAGGCGCTGACGGAAGGCTCGGCCTGCGTGCTTATCGCCGACGACGAGGGCCCGGTGCGGCGCGCAGCCGTCCAAATCCTGCTGCGCAAGGGTTATAACGTCATGGAAGCCGGCGATGGCGAAGAAGCGGTGCGCATCTTCATGGGAGATACCGACGCGATCGAGCTGGTATTTCTCGATATGACCATGCCCGGCCTGACAGGGCTCGAAGCGTTGGAACAAATGCGCAAGGTCCGTCCCAATCTTAAAGCGCTGGTGGCCAGCGGCTATCCGCTCGAAATCGACGGCGCCAATTTTCTGGCCAAGCCGTATTCGCCGCTCGACCTGGTGCGCCGCATTCAGGAAGTACTCAACAACCAAGATGAGCCGGCAAGCCAGGGCGAGCTGGCCTGAGCGCATAATGAAATGAGTGCGTATTCTCGCCATCGAATCCTCCTGCGATGAAACTGCCGCCGCTGTAGTCGAAGACGCCGTCTCGATTCGCTCTTCAATTGTGGCGTCGCAGCTGTCTACGCACGCACGCTACGGCGGCGTAGTCCCGGAACTGGCTTCACGCGAACATTTGCGCGCCATAGTGCCGGTAGTACGGTTGGCGCTCGAAGAGGCCAAGTGCACGTACGCCGACTTGTCCGCCATCGCCGCTACGGTCGGGCCCGGCCTGGTCGGTTCGCTCCTTGTTGGTCTGACTTTCGCCAAATCGCTTTCCTTCGCGCGCGCCATTCCCCTCATCGGCGTCAATCACATCGAAGGGCATGTGCACGCCGTGGTTCTTGAAGCGAAACAGCGCGGCACGCCGGTCGAGTTTCCGGCCATGGCGCTGATCGTCAGCGGCGGGCACACGCATCTATTCGAAGTGCGCGCGGATTTCTCCTACCGGCTGCTGGGCAAGACGCGCGATGATGCAGCGGGCGAGGCTTTCGACAAGGTCGCCAAGCTGCTCGGCTTCGGTTACCCGGGTGGACCGGTGATCGACATGCTGGCGCCCTACGGAAGTCCGCGGACCGTGCCGTTTACCCTGGCGAAGATGAAGGGCAACGCGCTCGATTTCAGCTTCAGCGGCCTGAAGACCGCCGTGCTGCGCTGGTCGCAGGCGCGCGATCTGGCCGCGGAGATTCAGGCGCGCAAGGAATTGTTGGCGACTCATCCACAGCCGACGGCGGAGCAATGGCTGGCCGTCACTCCCCAGGCCACGCGTGATTTGCTGGCGTCTTTTCAGCGCACCGTGGTCGAGGAACTTCTGCGCCGGGCCAGGGCGGCGGCGGAATCGATCGGGGCGCGCGCCCTCATTATTTCCGGCGGCGTGGCGTGCAACTCAGGCTTACGCGACGCCGCCCGCCAGGAAAAGCTCCCTTATCCGGTTCACTTCCCTTCCCCCGCACTCTCCACCGACAACGCCGTTATGATCGCCGCCGCCGCGTTTCCCAAGCTGGAACGGCGCGAGTTCACCGATCTCGCGGCCCTCGCCACGCCAAATTTGACGCTGGCATAAAAGGAGTTTCGCGCGACCAGCGTGGCCATGCTTACAGAACTTTTCCCTGCGCGGTCTCCTAGGAAAGGATGGCAGGGCCATCCAGCGGCCATTCAAGTCCGATATTCAACTGTTAGATTCTACTTGCAACTCATTTGCTGAATTTTTGTATTAGTAATACCATAAAGTCAGTACTATACATGTTTATCTGCAAATGAGTTGTATCTGAGAGGCCCATGATCGACTGGAGAAAGCCGATGATCTGCCCAAATCGCGACAACGGGCCGGAAGCTGGTAGGCGCCTTGATTTCTAATGCCTCTCGCTCACTGTTTGGGACGGGCGCGCGGATCGTGGGTTTGCTGAGCGTCGCCATTCTTGGCCCCGCTTTGCATGCGGGTGAATGGCCGTACTTCATTACGTACAGCCATCAAATGGAGGAGCCTGGCAATCTTGAGATTGGCATGCGGAATGTGACCGGGAAACCTGCCGGCGGACAACGATTCCTGGGCTCAGCCACTGAGTTGGAGTACGGAGTGACGGCGTGGTGGACGACGGAGATCTACATCGATGCCCAGTCCACCCGGCATGACAGTACGCTGCTTACGGGCTATCGCTGGGAGAATCGGTTCCGCGTGCTCCCGCGCGAGCACTGGATTAATCCGGTGCTCTACTTCGAATTTGAGAATATCAACGGCGCGGACAGAAGTCTGCTTGAAATCGTTAATCACGACGGCCAAGGCGACCTCACCGGTCTCAACTCCGAGACGCGTCTGGAAAAGAAGCGTGAGTTGGAGGCCAAGCTGATCCTAAGCAGCAACGTTCGAGGCTGGAACATTTCAGAGAACTTCATCGCAGAAAAGAATATCCGTCATGAACCGTTCGAGTTTGGATACGCTGTCGGCGTCGCAAGACCGCTGGCGCTCGCAGCGCGGCCAGATCGCTGCAATTTCTGCCGCGAGAACTTCCTCGCTGGCCTGGAGCTCTACGGGGGTTTGGGCACGCACGAAACCTTCGGCATACGCGGCACCTCTCACTACATAGCGCCCACGCTGTCCTGGCAATTGGCCAATAGGGCCGCGTTCAAGCTCTCGCCGGGGTTTGGGGTGACCGGCACGAGCAGCCGGTTTCTGCTGCGATTCGGTGTCTCTTACGAGATCGATCAGTTCGGGCGTTCACTCGGCCGGCTTTTTCATTAGAAGGAATGGCGTAACGATCATGATAAGAATTGCCGGAACCGCTGTCTTCGCATTGCTGATCGCGCCGCTTGCTTTCGGCCGCGGGAAGGGGAGCCTCATCCAGCATGCCCCGGCAGCGGCGAGTCGGCAAACAAATCCGTACGACGGACAACAACAAGCCCGCCGGGCTGGCGCCAAGCTCTACCGCCGGGAGTGCGCCGCTTGCCACGGCGCGGATGCACGCGGCTTGGGTAAGGCGTTACCCTTGGCGACGCCTGAGGTGCGAGAAGCCTCGCCCGGCGCGCTTTTCTGGGTGCTTCGCAACGGCTCAATCTACCGCGGCATGCCATCTTTTTCTCACCTGCCCGACGAACAGCGATGGCAGATCGTAACCTACCTCAAGAGCCTATAACGGCAATACGGCCGAAACGACTCGCAGCCCTCGCCCCAATTTCACCATGGCTTGAAGAAGTTCGACCGGGCGGGTCGCGTCCCCATGGATTTCGGGCTGGGTTCGCCTTTTTGGACTGTGAAGGCGGCATCGAATGCCTTTTTCGAAACTTGCCAGAACCCTCCGGCATCGCTAGAATCAATGAGTTCGCATACAATCCAGGAGGAAGCATGGCTGTTGAGCAGAAGGTCAAGCAGATTATTGTGGAGCAATTGGGCGTTGACGAGAGTCAGGTGGACAACACCGCTTCTTTCGTCGAAGATCTGGGCGCCGACTCGCTCGACATCGTGGAGCTTGTGATGGCCTTCGAAGAAGCCTTTGAGATCGAAATCCCGGACGAAGACGCCGAAAAGATTGCCACTGTCAAGGACGCCATCGACTACATCGAGAGCAGGACCGTCAAGAAGTAGCCGCCTGACAATATCCTGGAGAATGATTTGTCGCGCAGAGTTGTAGTAACAGGCGTCGGCCTGGTGTCGCCGCTGGGCATCGGTACCGAGGACACGTGGCAGGGGGTACGGAGCGGAAAAAGCGGGATCGCCAGTATCGCCGCATTTGACGCTACGGACTTTGCCTGCCGCATCGCCGGAGAAGTCAAGCACTTCGATCCATTCCGTTACATCGAAAAAAAAGAAGTCAAGAAGATGGGACGCTTCATCCAGTTCGCCATCGCGGCGGCGGATTGTGCGCTGGCCGGCTCCGGGCTGAAGGTGGATGCGGAGAATGAGGAGCGCGTAGGCATTTATATCGGCAGCGGGATCGGCGGATTCGACGTGATCGAGCGCGAGCACAAGACGCTGCTGGAACACGGGCCGCGCCGCATTTCTCCATTTTTCATTCCCGCGACTATCATCAACCTGGCATCGGGTTATGTATCCATTCGCACTGGCGCGAAAGGGCCGAATTCGGCGACTGCCACGGCCTGCACCACAAGCGCCCACTCGATCGGAGACTCGTTCCGGATCATACAGCACGGCGACGCGGACGTCATGATTTGCGGCGGCGCTGAAGCGTGCATTTCACCCATGGGGATCGGCGGATTCGCCGCCATGCGCGCGCTTTCCACGCGTAACGAGCAGCCGGAGCGGGCGTCGCGTCCGTGGGACAAGGACCGCGATGGCTTCGTGGTTGGCGAAGGCGCGGGTATCCTGATCCTAGAGGAACTGGAAACCGCCACGCGGCGCGGTGCGCGCATTGTGGCCGAAATCGTGGGTTACGGGATGAGCGGTGATGCATTCCATGTGACGGCGCCCTCTGAAAACGGCGACGGGGCATTCCGGGTGATGCGCAACGCGCTGCGCGATGCCCGGCTCGATCCTTCACAGATCGATTACATCAACGCGCATGGGACATCCACCGCCATGGGCGATCGCATCGAGACGATTGCCATCAAACGATGCTTCGGGGAGCATGCTCGCAAGGTAGCGGTGAGCTCCACCAAGTCAATGACTGGGCATCTGCTGGGCGGCGCGGGCGGCCTGGAGGCGGGTCTTACGGTGCTCGCCATTCGCGATCAGATTGCGCCGCCAACCATGAATTACGACACTCCCGATCCGGAGTGCGATCTGGATTACGTGCCCAACCAAGCGCGGCCGATGGGCATCGATTATGCCCTTTCCAATTCCTTCGGGTTCGGCGGCACTAACGGCGCGCTCATTTTCAAGCGGTACACGCAATAGCACACGGAGCACCCAGAGTGAAAATTGTTGTTTGCATCAAGCAGGTCCCCGCGCGCGACTCGCAACTGCGTGTGGACGGCTCCCGCCCTTGGATTCAGGAAACCGATCTGACCTACGAAATCAACGAGCCTGATGCCTATGCGCTCGAAGAAGGGCTACAGCTAAAAGAGAAGCACGGCGGCGAAGTGGTGGTGCTATGTGCCGGTCCGGCGCGCGCGGCGCAAACCATTCGTGAGGCGCTGGCGAAAGGCGCCGATCGCGCCATTCACATTGAAGAAGAGAATCTGGACGCTTTCGATCCCCTGGGTTTGGCACGCGTGATGGCCGCGGCGCTCCAGGCGGAGAAACCCGATCTGACGCTCACCGGCCTGCAATCCGACGATCTGGGATACGGCCAGACAGGCGTGATTCTGGCGGAGGTCTTGGGCCTGCCGCACGCCACGATCATCATGCAAGTGGAAAAGCAGGATGGGGCGATTCGCGTGAAGCGCGAGCTGGAAGACGGCTGGTTCCAGCATGTTGAAATGCCGCTGCCTGCGCTGCTCACGATTCAATCGGGTATCAACAAGCTGCGCTATGCCACGCTGATGGGGATCAAGAAAGCCAAAACCAAGGAAGTCAAGCGGCTCACCACGGCGGAACTGGGCGGAACGCGGCAGGCGTCCATCCGGTTCGCGCGCGTGTACCTGCCGGAAAAAACCAAACACTCGCAGATTTTCGACGGCCCGCCAAAAGAAGCCGCGGCGAAGCTGGTGGAGAAGTTGAAATTCGAGGCGCGCGTGCTATGAGCATTCTGGCGATCCTGGAACAGCGCGGCGGCGCGTGGCACCGGATGTCGTGGGAGACCCTGGCGGCGGCGCAGCAGTTGGGCGCGGAATTGCAGCAGCCGGTGAGTGCGGCCGTGGTGGGCGACAATGTGGCCGCACTGGCGGGCGAGCTTGCAGGTAAGAGACTCGAGCGTGTGCATGCAGTGGAGCACGCGCTCTTGAAG
>DATLVQ010000749.1:0-3073 GCA_035577325.1 Bryobacteraceae bacterium
TGAAGGGCATGGACGACCGCAAAGCCATGGCCGAAGTCAGCGTGGGCGACAAGAAAGTTTATCCCGTGCAGGGGATGGTGAATCTGGTGTCCTCCGGGAACGAGCACTACGGCAACATCGTTGGGTACCTGCGCAGCAAGGGCATTACGCCGCCGTCTTCCGCGCGCGCGGCCAAAAAGTAGCGCCAAAGAATAGCGAGGTCACCATGGCTTCACGAAGAGAGTTCCTGAGTGCGGCTGCGCTGGCCGCAGCGAAGCCGCTGGGCGCGGCGAGCGAGTACAAGATCGCCGTCATTGGCCTGGTGCACTCCCACGTGTGGGGCCACCTGGGCCCGATGCTGAAAGGCGAGCACGCAAAACTCGCCGGCATCGCCGAAACCATCCCGGACCTGGTGGCGGAGGCCAAGAAGCGCGGAGCGGCCGAGGTTCCGTTCTTTGGCGATTATCACAAGATGCTGGACGAAGCGCGGCCTGACTTTGTATGGGCGTTCGTCGAGAACAACCGCCATCTGGAGATCGTGGAGGCCTGCGCGCCGAAAAAGATCCACGTGATTTTCGAGAAGCCGCTGGCCGCGACTTATGCGGACGCGCTGGAGATTCGCCGACTGGCCCGCGAGCACGGCATCCAGGTGATGACCAACTATCAGATGGCGTGGTGGCCCGCCAACTACACCGCCAAGGCAAAGGTGGATGAGGGCGCGCTGGGCCAGGTCTGGCGGCTGCGCGGCATTGTTGGACACGGCGGGCCCGGCCAGCCTGAGGGTCTCAATAAATATTTCTTCGACTGGCTCACCGATCCGGTAAAAAATGGCGCGGGAGCGCTCATGGACTTCGGCTGCTACAACGCGCTGTGGTCGCTCTGGTATTTCGGTCGGCCGGAACGGGTGTACGCGCAGGTGAATCATCTCCGGCCACGGATGTTTCCAAAAGTCGAGGACAACGCCGACCTGCTGCTTTCCTATCGCAACAGCACCGGCATTTTTGAAGGCAGCTGGGATCTACCGCGAGGTTTTCAGGACCTCGAAATTTTTGGCTTGAAGGGCAGTCTCTACATGAAGAACGGCAGCGTGGAACTGCGCAGCGGGCGCGAAACCCAGGCGCTCGAACTGCAGCCGCTCCCCGCCGAGCGCTCGGCCCCGCTCGCCTACATGGCCGGCGCGCTCAGAGCCGGCCAGCCGCTCGACGGGCTCACGTCGCTCGACATCAATGTGGGCGTGGTCGAGATTATCGAAGCCGCTAAGCGATCGGTCGAGACCGGGAACTCGGTGCCGCTGCCGTTGAAGCCGTGACCGCGGGCGCTACCTTTCTTTTTGACCCCGTTCTCAATTAACAAAATTTGTTAACTGTGAGCAATTTTGCACAGACAACAACCATCGAAAATGCTATTGCTGTTTGATATTCGTGTGAACTGCCACATTACGAAAAATCTGGGTGCATTCTCAGTAATGCTACCTCATTTTTGCGGTTTGGCGAAGGAATCAGCACCTAGTTCGGCTCATCCGCCACTAGGGGAAAGAGGGAACTATGAATATTCTGAAGATAATTGCCGGGCTTCGCGAGGAGCGCGCCTGCCTTGACGAAGTCCTTATCGGCCTTGAGAAGTTGTCACTGAAGCGAACGCCTCGCAGGGGCCGACCGCCAGCCTGGAGGAAAGTAACAAGTCTCGCCGCAACCACAAAGAGTACAAATGGCATGAACGGCTCAGTGAATGGTGCGCCCTTCACGGCTGCTACTGGAAAATCCGCTCCTTAGCCGCTTTCCGGACGGCCGGAAATACGTTGTATTGGATCTCCCCCGGTTGGGATGTTATCTATGGCCCAATCTCATTCGAAGATATCCTGGCTGATTTTGCTCATCAACTGCGGCAGCCTCTCAGCGCTATTGCGCTGGCCTGCTATTTGGATCTGATCGCCACGCCGGATGACGCACGGGTCAGCGATCCAGTGCGTCTTATCCATGGGGAGATCGCCCGCAGCGACCACATTCTTCGCGGCGGCTTGTGCACACTGCGCGCCTCGCTCTTAAACGGGAGCCCCATGCCGGTCGACGACGCCGGCGGCGGTCCCAAAATATCTTGCCAACCTGACCAATATTGAACAGCATGTGGTTATAGAACGGATTTATCCTAGCTGCTCGATAGGTAGTTCCTGACTTACCTTGGCCCCGCAAGTATTCGCGTCTGGCTGGAGGCGGAAGGAGGTGCGATTACGGCTGTATGTTTACAGAGTGTGCAATTGAATCTGAGAAGTGGGCGCACTCTGTCCTCCTCAGTTGTCCTTAGACCTAGTTGACTAGTTTGGGCCTGTCCGCCAACCCTTACATGGCGCAGGTCCAAATCTTCTGTTGCCGATCCAGAGCCGTGGTATTTCCCGATGAGTCGAGTCACTTGGGATGGGCGGGACTGTCACCACGACAAGGGGTGCACGCAAACGCTCCCATCATGCCCTTCTACTTTACCCATTGTATCGGCCGTTCCACAGTGTTAGAGTTAAGTGACACAACACTCCCCACCGAGCGGCAATACTCTCACTCCTTGTCGAGCGCTTTGCAAGAACCGAGGGCTGCATGTCTGACCGGCGACTGGCAACTGAGCTTGAAGTACGGAATGTTTTGGCTGAACGAATTGCGGCTGTCTTGCGCCAGCGCCAGAAGATCGGCGCGGAGCGGCGTGCTCATGAACGCGAGTATGAACGCCTTAATAACGACCGTGCCCTTGCACGGCACTACAGGCTTACCGGTAAGGCGCAATATCTGAAGTGCGAACAAAATCCCGCAGCCTAAGCTCGCCAATTCTTCGAACTCTCCGGAGCTAGAGGACACACACTTGAAAGTGAAGAACACGCTGGTTGAGGCCACGACCCAAGCGAAACCCGAGTCGCTGATTGTGGTGCGGCTCCGCTTCCAGCGCGAATTGAACAGATCCACTGAACCCGACGTCATTAAAAAACCTGGCTATTAAGTCCTTGAATTTCGCCGGACAATTGGATAAATTAATGTCAGCTAAGGAGCCGGCGCCGTCCGGCCCAGGACGAATCATGGCGGCCAGTTCCGAGATTCGGGAGCGCCACTGTGAA
>DATLVQ010000750.1:0-10207 GCA_035577325.1 Bryobacteraceae bacterium
GCACGGACGAGGCAGCGCCGGCGGCGGACGATGTGCTGGTGGGTCCGGTAGAGAGTCCCGCCGTGGTTCCTCCCGAAACCAGCCCGGGGGCAGCGCCCGTTCGAACAAATAGATTGCGCAGGTCCGAAGGGTCCTTTTGAAATCCGGGCTTCACTTCCAGCACTACGTGGTACTGATTCAATTGGGTGAACATCGTCGATACCTGCCGCTGGCCGTAGGCATCGTACAACGTTTGGTCGATGGAAGACGGCGTGATGCCGAGCCGCGATGCCGTCTCGCGGTCGAATATCAGCTTCGCGCGCAGCCCTTGATCCTGCTGATCGCTGGCCACGTCACGCAAATCCGGCAGCTTTCTCAGTTTTTCCAGCATCTTCGGCGCGAACGTATTCAGCTCATCCACGCTCGCATCCTCGAGCGTGTACTGGTATTGCGTGCGGCTCACGCGCGTTTCAACCGAGAGGTCTTGCACCGGCTGCATAAACAGGGTGATTCCCGCTACATTTGCCAGGTCCGGCTGCAGGCGGCGAATCACATCGCCCGCCCCGATCTGGCGCTGGTCCAGCGGCTTCAGATTGATCAGAATGCGGCCGCTGTTGAGCGTGGTGTTGGTTCCATCGATGCCGATGAAGGATGAAAGACTCTCAACCGCCGGATCTTTCAAAATGACTTCGACCAGTTGCTGCTGCTCGCGGGCCATCTCGTCGAACGACACCGTCTGCGCCGCTTCTGATACTCCCTGAATTACGCCGGTATCCTGGACCGGGAAGAAGCCTTTAGGGATATAGATGAATAGCAAGAGGGTCAAACCGAGAGTGGCGATGGCCACCAGCAGCGTCATGGTCTGCCACTCGAGCACCCACTTGAGCGTCCGCCCGTAGAAAGCGATTACATTCTCAAAGGCACGCTCGGAGGCGCGGTAAATCCGTCCTTGGGTGGCTTCCGGCGTGTGCTTCAGCAATTTCGAGCACATCATTGGCGTCAACGTCAGCGAAACCACCGCGGAGACCAAAATGGTGACGCTCAGTGTGACGGCGAACTCGCGGAATAGCCGCCCTACGATGTCGCCCATGAACAACAGCGGAATCAAAACCGCGATCAGTGAAATGGTCAGCGAGACAATCGTGAAGCCGATCTGCGACGAGCCTCTCAGCGCCGCCCGCATCGGATGTTCACCTTCTTCGATGTAACGCGTGATGTTTTCGATCATCACGATGGCATCATCGACAACGAAGCCGGTCGAAATCGTCAGCGCCATCAGGGTGAGATTATTCAAGCTGTAGCCCAGCAGATACATCACACCGAACGTGCCGACCAAGGAGAGAGGAACGGCAACGCTCGGAATCACGGTGGCGGCAACATTCCGCAAAAACAGGAAAATCACCATCACAACCAGGGCTACAGTAAGCATCAGTTCGAATTGGACGTCACTTACAGACGCGCGGATAGTATTGGTCCTGTCCGTCAGGTAGCTGATTTTCACAGACGAGGGCAAAGAGGCGGTGAGCTGCGGCAGCAGCAGCTTGATCCGGTCGACCACGGCGATAATGTTTGCTCCCGGCTGCCGCTGAATGTTGACGATTACCGCAGGGACACGATTCATCCACGCCGCCTGGCGGATGTTCTCGGCGTCGTCGACGATGTCGGCAATGTCACTCAACTTGACTGGCGCGCCATTTCTGTACGCGACCACCAGCGGAGCGTAATCGCCGCTCGCAAGCAGTTGATCGTTAGCGCCAATTTGGTAAGACTGGTGCGGGCCATCGAAATTGCCTTTGGCCTGATTGACGTTGGCGGCAACCACGGTCGTGCGGAGGTCCTCCATGGTGAGGCCGTTCGATGCCAGCGCGGTCGGGTTAGCCTCAATACGCACCGCCGGTTTTTGGCCGCCGCTGATGCTGACCAGGCCAACACCCGGCAGCTGTGATATTTTCGGCGCCAATCTCGTGTCGGCCAGGTCTTCCACCTTCGACAGCGGAAGCTCCTTCGAGGTGAGGGCGAGGGTAAGGATCGGCGTATCGGCGGGATTCGTCTTGCTATATATCGGAGGCGCCGGCAGATCCGGCGGGAGATACGTTCCCGAAGCGTTGATTGACTGCTGTACTTCCTGCTCGGCGACATCGATGTTCAAGCTGAGATTGAATTGAAGCGTGATCACCGAGCTGCCGTCGGAACTGGTCGAGGTCATCTGCTGCAGGCCCGGCACTTGGCCGAACTGGCGCTCGAGCGGCGCCGTTACCGACGACGCCATCACTTCCGGGCTGGCCCCGGGATAAAAGGTGATGACTTGAATCGTGGGGTAGTCCACCTCGGGCAGCGCCGAAACCGGCAATTGCTTGTATGCGACTGCGCCTGCCAGCAGGATGCCGACCATCAGCAGCGTAGTGGCGACGGGCCGAAGAATGAAGATGCGGGAGGGGTTCATCGCACCGGCTGGTGTCCTGTTTTGCCGGCGGGGGCTAGGGAGGACCGTGATTTGGCGCCGGAAACGGCTCTGCCTCCGGTTGCCGGGCTCTCGCCTTCGAAATGCACGTTGACCTTGCTGCCTTCCTGGAGTTTGTCGACACCCGTCATGACCACGACATCGCCGGGCTCGAGACCGGCGGTGACTTCCGAATCATCGCCTTCTGTAGTGCCGATGGTCACAGGCCGCACGGTGACGGTGGAATCCGGCTTCACGAGATAGACGTAGGTCGTTTGCGAGTTGCGCTGCACCGCTGATGTGGGCACCAGAGTCACGTTGCGCTTCTGCTCCACCAGCAGCCGCGCGTTGACGAACTGATTGGGAAACAGTGCGTCGTCTTTATTGTCGAAGGTAGCCCTCAGCTTGACCGTCGCCGTGCTTGGATCGATCTGATTGTCAATGGTTGTCAACCACCCGTGTGCGATTTTCGCCGTCATGTCGTGATTGTAGGCGTCGACTCCAAGCCGCTGGCCCGCACGCAGTCTCTTGAATACCGCCGGAAGTTGATCTTCCGCGATGGTGAAGATCACGCTGATGGGGTCAATCTGCGTGATCACCAGCAGTCCTGTTTGATCGGATGCGTGCACGATGTTTCCCGGATCGACCAGACGCAGACCCACCCGCCCGGTGATGGGCGCGGTGATGCGGCAATAATCAAGGTTGAGCTTGGCGCTGTCGATCAGACCCTGATCGCTCTTTACGGTGCCCTCGTCCTGCGTCACGGTTGCTTTTTGAGTAGCAACTTGCTGTTCAGGAATCGCGTTCTGTGTCAGCAGGGTCTGGTAGCGCGCCAGATCGGTTCGTGCATTCGCCAGAGTTGCCTGGTCTTTCGCCTGCTGCCCTTCGGCCTGTTCCAGCTGAACCTGATACGGACGGGGATCGATTTCCGCGAGCACATCATCCTTGTGCACCAGGTCGCCTTCGCTATAATGAATGCGCATCAACTGCCCATCCACGCGGCTCTTGACCGTAACGGTGTAAATCGGGGTGACCGCGCCCAGCCCGGTAAGATATACGCCGACGTCGCCCTTATGCGCCTTTGCCGCGATCACCGGCGTCGCCTGCGGCCCCCGGCTGCGTGCTTTACCGGCAGCGCCGCCCGTCGCGCCTCCCGATTTCGTGCCTGTGATTCTCGGCCACAAAAAGTAGGCTCCAGCACCGACCAGCAAAAGTACAGAAAACCAAACCCATCCCCGCGGCGACCGGCTCTTTTGCCTCGGCACGTCTTTCGACGGTCGCGCGGTGACGTGTTCAAGGGCCGTCGGGGTGGGCGCACCAGGCTCAATGGATGATGATGGCGGCTGTTTCATCACTCTCTACCACCAGACTTTAGGATAAACCCCACTGCTTCGGGGAAAACGGTTCGACCGGGCGAACCGGGGAAGAAAAACCAAGTCTACCCGCATGTTAGGCGTTTCCGCGTGTTGGGATGTTACCGGCAACTCATTGATACACCAAGATCCACCTGATGCACAGATCTTCTATCGAGATTTGTAGTCTTGGGCACAACCGCCGATAGCCCTGAAGGGCTAGCACGTTTGGAGCGGCCTCCGCCAATTAAGGACCGCGAATTGCTAATGCGGTCTCTCCCGAACGATCGTCTCGATACTCGTTTCTATTCGTTCCTTACGTTTCCGCGCGAGCGTCATGCGTCATTCCGTCCACCTGGTGAGACGAATTACCGCACAGGTGGGAGTTGAGAGACCTGGACCGGCAAGACAAAGGGCATACAAGCCAATAGAACGGGAATGAATGGCCAGACCAACGCCATGCCGGCTTCTTTTTCTTGTGTGGATTGCCTTTGTTGTGCGGGGCCTTACACCGGCGTCATAACCCACAGAGTATCCGGGGTTCTCAACGCTTTTCACTCAAATGATCTCCACAATGTAAGCATTTGGGAGATGTTCCGCAGGTTGTCGGCCAACGGGCCTGCGTGGCTCGGCCCCGCCGCCATCGCGGTCATGTGGATTGCTTACCTGGGTGCCACCGCCGCGCCTGTGGCCGGTGCGTTCGCTCTTAGCGGCGCCTCAAGTATACGCCCAGGGCCCTCGCCCGAACCCGTAAAGAACGATCAGCCTGCCGGCGCCACGCTTCAGCATCCCGATACCGAGACACGCTTGTGTGACCGGTTGGCGTGGATGTGTTGCCCGGTACCAGCCGGTTTGCCGTCCTGAACACAGCGACGCGCAATACTGCCATTCAGCCCGAACAGTGAACGGGAAGCGCAGGCGACCGTGCCTATCTTAACCAACCCAATTGCTATGATGTTCGCTTGTTTGATCTCCAGGCTGACAACGCGGCCGAATATTTGCGCACGCGCGGGATGGCGTGTGACGGCGCGCGCATTACGGAACTCGGCGGGGGCGTCTCCAACACAGTCCTGCTCGTCGAAGCAAGCGGCCGGCCGTTCGTCTTGAAACAGGCGCTGGGAAGGTTGCGCGTGGAGGACGACTGGTTTTCCGATCGTGAGCGCGTGTTTCGCGAGTCGGCTGCCATAAGCTGGCTACGGCCGTATTTGCCCACCGGAAGTGTGCCGGAAATTCTATTTGAAGATCGCGAGAACTGCCTGTTCGCTATGACCGCCGCGCCGCGCGAAGCGGAGACTTGGAAGGTGCTGCTGATGCGAGGGGAGGCCGATGCAGGCGTCGCCACGACCATTGGCCGCATGCTGGCCAGGATGATTTCGGCAAGCTGGGGCGATCCGGAAGCCGAGCGCGTGTTCGGCGACCAGACAGTCTTCGATCAACTGCGCCTGGATCCGTACTACCGCACTAGTGCCGGGCGCCATCCCGATCTCAAACCGCAGTTCGAACGGCTGATGCGCGAATCGGCGGGCCGCCGCGTGAGTCTGGTGCACGGCGATTGGAGTCCGAAGAACTTTCTGGTGTCGACCGGCGCGGTGATGGCCATCGATTTCGAAGTAATTCACTTCGGCGACCCTTCCTTCGATGCCGCATTTTTGCTGAACCATTTGCTACTGAAATCGTTTTATCGCCCGGCGTGGAGCGGGGCGCTTGGCAACACAGCGTTAGCGTTCTGGGAGGCCTGCCGCGCGGGCATTCCGAAGGAGTGCGGCCGGTGGATCGAGCCGGCGACGCTCAGGCATCTGGGTTGCCTGCTGCTCGCGCGCGTGGACGGCAAATCGCCCGCCGAGTACATCACCGATCCCGCCTTGCGCGAGCGCGTGCGCGAGTTTGCGCGCCAGTTGATCCTTGCGCCGCCGGAGCATATCGCGGATGTGTTCGACCGGGCGCGGAGGTGCGCCGCATGAGCCTGACGATTCGCGACATCCGCGCCCTGGAGCTACTCGATTCACGCGGGAATCCGACTGTGATGGTCGAGGTCGAGCTATCGGACGCGACCATTGCCAGCGCCAAGGTGCCGTCCGGTGCGTCGACCGGCTCGCATGAAGCCATCGAACTGCGTGACGGCGATCCTTCACGCTATGCAGGCAAGGGCGTACGCAAAGCCGTCGAAAATGTCACGCGTGAGATCCTGCCGGCGTTGCGCGGCGCGACTGCCGATGATCAGGCCGCGATCGACTGCCGCATGGTCGAGCTCGACGGCACGCATAATAAATCGCGCCTGGGGGCCAACGCCATCCTGGGTGTCTCCTGCGCTGTGGCACGCGCCGCTGCACACTCTCGGCGTATGCCTTTGTGGCGGTATCTCGCCGGCGAACGGCATGCTGTGCTGCCGGTCCCTATGGTGAATATCCTCTCAGGCGGATTGCACGCGGGACGTAATTTCGAATTCCAGGATTTCCTTGCTGTGCCGCAGGGTTTCGCTACGTTCGCCGAAGCGCTGGAAGCCATTGTCACCGTACGCCGGGTGGCGGCCGCCGTGCTTGGAAAGCGAGGCTACATTTTGACCGGCGTCGCGGACGAAGGAGGCTGGGGTCCGCATCTCCCGTCGAACGAAACTGCGCTCGACGTCATGACTGAGGCCATCGAGCAGGCCAATTGTCACGCCGGCCGGCAAATGGGAATTGCCATCGACGTTGCGTCATCTCATTTCTTCAGCGATGGAAAATATTCGCTGCTGACCGAAGGCCGCTCCTTGACCTCGGACGAGATGATCGATTTGCTGGCCGGTTGGGTGGTGCGCGCGTCCGTCGTCTCGATCGAAGACGGCTTGGCCGAAGACGACTGGAGCGGATGGCAACGGCTCACCGAAGCGCTTGGCGCAAGAGTCCAGCTCATCGGCGACGACCTGTTCGCCACCAATCCTCAGCGCCTGGAGCGCGGCATCCGCGAGCGCGCGGCCAACGCGGTGCTCGTGAAGATGAATCAGATCGGCACGCTTACGGAAACATTTCAGGTGATCGACCGCGCGCGAAAAGCCGGTTTCCGCGCGGTCATCTCGGCCCGCTCCGGTGAGACCGAAGACGATTTTCTGGCCGACCTGGCAGTGGCGTCAGGCGCCGGCCAGATCAAGATCGGCTCGATTACGCGCTCCGAACGGCTGGCGAAATACAACCGGCTGCTCGAGATTGAAGCGAGCGGGGAAGTGGATTATCTCCACACTCTCCCCACCGGAATCCAAGCCTGACCATAGTACGCAAAGAGAAACACGATCCCGCCCACGATGGCGGCGAGCGCTATCGAATGTGGCAGCACCGCGCGGAACACGTCGCCCTCTTTGCCCTCTTCGCCGACCGCCGCGCAGGCAACGATGATCGACTGGGCGGCAATCATTTTGCCCATGACACCGCCGGCCGAATTGGCGGCCGACATGAGTACCGGGCTCAATCCCAGCCGGTTGGATGTGATGACCTGCAGGCTGCCGAAGAGCGCATTCGATCCGGCGTCGGTGCCGCTCAATGCTACGCCGAGCCAGCCGAGCAGCGTGCCGAAGAACGGATATGCCACGCCCGTATGCGTCATGGCGAGGCCCATCACCGCATCCATGCCACAATAGCGCGTCACAAAACCCAGAGCGAGCATGGCCATGATCGCAATCATGCTGTAGCGCATTCGATAGCAGGTGCGGAAGAAAACTTCGAGTGTCCGCCGCAAGCTCAGCCCGAGAATCGGCCCCGCGATCAGACCGGCGAAGAACGTGGCCGTACCGGTATTGGAAAACCAAGCAAAATCGAAAACCGCGGGTTCCGCGTGAGGTTGGGGAACCACGGGCGGCACGCGCACCACCTGAAGATGCAAGCCGGGCACAGGCAGCGTGACGCTGGTTTTATCCAACACATGCTGGATAGAAGGCACGCCCCATACAATGACGAACAGCGAGAGCAGCAGGAATGGCGACCAGGCGTGCAGGATTGCGCCCGTCTTGTGCCGGTGCAATTCGGGCATGGGTGGCTCACCAGGATAATGCCAGACCTCTTTAGGTTTCCAGACCTTGAAGAACAGCGCCAGCGCCAGCAGCGTGGCCATGCCGCCAACGATATCCACCAGCGCCGAATCGCGAAAGTTCGACCAGTAGAACTGGATCGACGCAAACACGCCGCCGCATACCAGGGCCGCGGGCCAGACGGAAATCGTCTGGCGCCATCCCGTCATGGAGCGAATCAGCCAGAACGGCAGCGCAAGCGCGGTCCACGGCAAAATGCGGCCCACCATGGCGCTGAGATCGGCGTCAGGAAGTCCGGTCACCGCGACCAGCGCGCGTATAGGATTGCCGACGCCTCCAAAAGCGACCGGCGCTGTGTTGGCGATTAGGCAAAGCACCGCCGCGCCGAACGGATTGAAGCCCAGGCCGACCATCATCGCCCCCGCCACCGCCACGGGCGCGCCGCCGCCGCCCGAACCTTCGAGCACCGCCCCAAAAGCCAGCGCGATCAGCAACACCTGTAACCTGCGGTCCGGCGTCAAGCCTCCAATCGATTCCTTGATGCACTCGAAGTGCCCGGTTTCGACCGTTAACTCATAAACGAACACCGCCGCCAGCAGCGTCCAAGCAATACGGATCACGCCGAATACCAGGCCGCTCGCCACCGCGCCCGCCACCATGTGCCAGGGCATCCGAAAAACCAGCCCGGCAATGAGCACCGAAGCCAGGAAGCCGTAAATCGCGGCGCGATGCGCGTGCGTCTTTCTGACGGCGAGGAGGTAAAACAATACCACCACCGGGATAGCCGCAACTATGGTCGAGAGCCAGACGTTCGAAATCGGATCGTAATTCTGAACCCACTGATTCATCGAGAGTTGTGTGCCATTCCGCGCCGCCAATAGAGAGCTGACGCACAGTTTCTGGTTGCCTGAAACGGAAACGCACGATAGTATCACACGATATGCGGCAAGCTTTGGTGATGACCAGTTGCCTGGGGCTCGCTCTTCTCTCCTGTGGAGAAAAGCGAACGGTCCGGGCAGCGGTTCCTCCGCCGGTGAGCGGAGCCGAAGTTGGGATCGCGAGCTGGTACGGTCACCCGTACCACGGGCGTGCAGCGGCCAGCGGTGAAATCTACGACATGGAGAAGTTCACGGCCGCACATCGCACCCTGCCGTTCGGAACGTTAGTGCGCGTGATCAATCTCGATAATGATAAGTCGGTCGAGGTTCGCATCAACGACCGTGGTCCATTCGCGGGCGACCGCATTATCGACCTTTCGCATGCGGCCGCGCAGGCGATCGGCCTGATCGGTCCCGGCTTGGCGCGCGTACGGCTGGAAGTAATGCAGGTGCCGGTGGCGGCGACCGCGCCGGGCTACTATGCCGTGCAGGTAGGCGCGTTCCAATACCGTGCCAACGCCGAGCGTTTGCGCGCCGAGATGGAAGCCCGCTATGGCGCAGCGCGCCTGGTGCTGCGGGCCGGAGACCCGCCACTCTGGCGCGTGCTGGTGGGCCGCGCAGCCACTGAAGACGACGCCGGGACCCTCGCCGGTCGCATTCGCGCCGAGCAGGATGGCAAACTCGCCCAGTCTTTCGTCGTGCGCGACGACATGCTCGAATCGAGGCTGTAACCGGTCCTAAGCTCTTCGCGCGCTTTGTATTAACAACACCGTAGAGAATGCACGGCGCTGACGCCCACTATCCTACTGTCAGCCATGGGTTCCGTGTGTTCGAACGCCTCGCCGGATCTTGTTGGGCAGTCGCGGGCGATCTGTCAGATCCGCCGGCATATCGAAAAACTCGCCCATTCCCGATCGGCCGTGCTACTGCTGGGCGAAAGCGGCACCGGCAAGGAAGTCATCGCGCGCGCCATCCACAATGGCGGAGGCTTGGGCCATTTTATTCCCATCGACTGCGGCTCTTTGGTCGGTCCGCTCATGGAGAGCGAATTGTTCGGCCATGTGCGCGGCGCCTTTACAGGGGCCGCAGACACCAAACGCGGGTTAATCGAGTTGGCGGATGGTGGTACTGCATTTTTCGATGAAATTGGCGATCTGCCGCTCGAAATGCAGGTGAAACTGTTGCGCCTGCTGCAGGAGCGCGAGTTCAGGGCGGTGGGGTCGCTGACGACGCGCAAGGTGGAAATCCGCGTGATCGCCGCGACGCACCGCGACCTCGCCCGCGAAATCGAACACAAGAATTTTCGCCAGGATCTGTTCTACCGGCTCAACGTCGTCACCCTTCGGTTGCCGCCGCTGCGGGAGCGCCGGGAGGATATTCCATTGCTCATCGAGCGCTTCCTGGAGCGTCTGGGAGCCAGTCATTCGCTCGCCAATGAAACCATGGAAACGCTGATGTCCTATGATTGGCCCGGCAACGTCCGCGAGCTGCAAAACTGCATCGAACGCATGGTAGCCATGAACTCCGGACCGCTGCTGCATATCCGCGACATGCCCTCGGC
>DATLVQ010000751.1:0-3147 GCA_035577325.1 Bryobacteraceae bacterium
AACTGTCTTTTATTACGCCGGTGGCGGCTCTGGCCGCGCTCGCTCTGTACGCGCAACAGGCGATGCCGCGCATGACGGGCGTCGAACCGGATAGCGCTAAAGTGGGCGACGTTCTGACCGTGAGCGGGGAGCATCTGGATAAAGGTGAAGTGGTGGAGTTGTATCTGACGGACGGCAAGAAAGACACTAAAGTGCAGATGACCGAACAGGGCCCTACGGCCATCAAGTTCAAAGTGCCGGAAAAAGCCGGCGCCGGCCGTTTCGCGTTGATGGTATTAACGGGTGGCAAGGAACCGAAGTTGATCGAGCAACCGGTCAAAATAACCATCGAGTGAGGGCCCGATGCAAGGCGGGCCTGCTGCGCTGACCCCCGCCGGGCGATTTGCACTGACGCCCATTTGCCCGACACCCCAGTTATAATCCAGACTTGTCCCACGGCTTGCAACGACGTTCTCTGCTGAAAGCTGCCGCACTGACTATGTCTACCGCGCTTGCTTCGCCCAATCGACAACCTCACATCGCCGTGATCGGTGCCGGCGCATTCGGCGGCTGGACGGCTCTCCACCTGCTTCGCTATGGCGCCAAAGTTACACTGCTCGACGCCTGGGGGCCGGGAAACTCGCGCGCCAGCTCGGGCGGGGAAACGCGCATCATTCGTGCTACCTACGGGCCGAGGCCGCAGTATGTGCGCATGGCTGTGCGCGCGCTCCAGCTCTGGAAGGAAAACGAGAAGCGCTGGAACCAGAAATTGTTTCATCGCACCGGCGTGCTGTGGATGACCAGCCCGGAGGACGAATTCGAGAAGGCTTCGCTGCCGTTATTGCGCGATGCGCGTGTCGAGTTCGAGGAGTTGAGCGCGGCCGAGGCTGCCAAGCGGTTCCCGCAGATCAATTTCGAACAGGTGAAGTGGGCCATCTACGAGCCCGACAGCGGATTCCTCACGGCGCGCCGAAATTGCCAGACAGTGCTCGAACATTTTCTCGCCGAGGGGGGAGAATACCGCGAGCTGAGCGTGAAGCCGGGCGCGATTGCGGGACGCGAACTGCGAGCGATCGCACTCTCGGACGGAAACAGTGTTTCAGCCGACCAGTACGTCTTTGCCTGCGGGCCATGGCTGGGGAAAGTGTTCCCGGAAGTGATCGGCGATCTGGTCCGCCCCACTCGGCAGGAAGTGTTCTTCTTCGGCATTCCGGCGGGCGGCGCTCGCTACGCGGAATCGCAGATGCCAACGTGGATCGACCATGGGCCCTCGCACTTTTACTACGGTATTCCAGGAAACGACTGGCGCGGATTCAAAGCGGCCGATGACACGCGCGGCGCCTCGTTCGATCCGACTGCGGGAGATCGCACGCCAACGCCCGAAGCTATCCGCGACGTGCGACGTCACGTCGAGTTTCGTTTTCCCGGACTGAAGGGCGCGCCGCTGGTGGAGGCGCGCGTCTGCCAATACGAGCAGACGCCGGATGAGGAGTTCATCATGGACCGGCATCCGGACGCCGCCAACGCATGGCTGCTGGGCGGCGGCTCGGGACACGGCTATAAGCACGGCCCCGCGGTAGGCGAGTTGATGGCGGGCATGGTGCTGGGCAAGAAACCTGTAGATCCAATTTTTGGGATGGCGCGGTTTGCGGGAAAGAAAGGCGCGTAGGCAGAGGCCGGTCGCCAAGAAGAGAGCGTAACCCTTCCTTTGGCCGCGGCTCGGGACCTGAGCCGCGCGCGCAGCAAACGGTTTTCAAGCCAGCGCGATGCGCCGTTTCTCACGGGCGCTCTGGTAGCAAGCGCAGGCCAGTTCCACAGCGCGGCAGCCATCGAGCGCAGTCACCGGCGGCGTTCCCTTGCCGAGAATGGCATCGATAAACAGGCGGTCGCCCTCGGCAAAGCCCATCTTGATCTCGTGCGCGACATCGCGATAATCATCGGTTCGCGTGGGCGCGTCAAGGCCGATGCGATAGCGCACAGCTTCCACTTCTTCGGTCTCGATGGTCGAGTATTCGCCGAAGATTTCCAGACGCTCGTAGGGGAAGAACCAGCTGGCGTCGGCTGAAGTAACGAACGTGGCGTGAAATCCGTTTTGAAATTCGATCAGCATGGAGAAATCGTTTTTCTGGCTTAAGCGCGCGTCAATGGCAGCAACTTCGCCGAACTGGAATCGCATCATGTCGAACATATGAATCGGGGTTTCGAAAAGGAAGCCGCCGGTGATCTGGTCGTCGGCGGTCCAGGCGGGCTTCAGCAGCTCGCCACGATTCATTTTTATGTGCGCACAGTGGGGCGCAGCGGAATCGAGCAGTTCCTTGACGCGGCGATAGACAGGCGCAAAGCGGCGATTAAACCCGATTTGGAACACGGCGGGCGCCGATTGAGCTGCCTCGAGCACATGGCGCGCTGCGTCGAGCGTGGTAGCCAAGGGCTTCTCGCAAAACACGTGTTTTCCCGCGGCGACGGCTCTTCGGGCCAGATCAGCGTGCAGCGTATTGGGCGCGGTGACGTAGACGGCGTCGACGCGGGAGAGCAGCGTGTCGAAATCCTTCACGCCAATTGCGCCCGCCCGCGAAGCATCGGGATCATACGCGCAAGTGATTTCCACCCGCTGGTCGCGCGTCAGGTTGGCCATGTGCACGCCCGCGATGTAGCCGCAGCCGGCAAATCCTACTTTTACCGCCAATGTATCGCCTCCGGAATTGACAGTGTAGCAGCCGCCTATGGGCGAGCCACGCTATAATCGCGCCGAGATCGAAGATGAAAACCAAACTGCTGTTCCCCATTTTTGTATGCGCTGTCGCGGCGCTGTCGTTTGTCGGCTGGTCGAGCGCGCAGCCGGCAGGTGACCCGCTGATCGAGGGACTCCGCACTGTCGAAGTGGCTTCGGTGGCCGACGCCATCGAGCAGCTCTACGGACAGCGCGCGCACATGTCGCACCAGATGCGTCCGCTGTTCATGACGAAGTTTGCCGGGCCGGCGGTGACCGTGCTGCTCAAGAAAGAGGAGCATAAGGAGGGCGCGCCCGCGTCGCAAGGCATGCTGGACGCGATTGACGCGGCGCCCGCGGGATCGGTGTACGTGATGGTGCTCGAGGATGGAGCGGACGTCGCCGGAATTGGTGGGCTGATGGCGACGGCCATGAAAGTCCGCGGGCTGACGGGGGCG
>DATLVQ010000752.1:0-3983 GCA_035577325.1 Bryobacteraceae bacterium
GGAATGTTTTTCCGTCAAACAAGAATAGTTTGGGACCGCGTATCAATTTCTCCTGGTCGCCTTTCTCTGACCGAAAGACCGTGATCCGGGGTGGCTACGACATCATCTACAGCAACGGCATTAGCGCCGCGTTTGGCGATCAGAACGGCGCCATCAGCGCTCCCGCATACGCCAACTATTTCACTTACAGCCAGATCCCTACCGCCGACCATACCGGCTATAGGCCGGCGTTCATCCTGAGCCAAGGCGCACCCGATTTACCGCTGCCTCCGCTCGACGCGGTGAAGAAGACCAACAACCAGTTTCTGGGGACGGGGCTAGGAGCTTTCTTTCAGGGCACCCATGACCCGTATGTGGAGCAGTGGAGCTTTTACGTGCAGCGCCAACTTCCTTCCGACATGGTCCTGAGCGTAGGATACGTCGGCACACATGGTCTGCACCTGTTCGGTGATGAATTCCGGAACATCAACCACGTGCCCACCGCGCTAAGGCTACAGCTCAGGAACCACATCAATGACACGGTTCCGACTCCTGCCGGCTTGGTTTCCGTATATGGACCTACGGTTCCGCAAGGGCTGATCAGCGTGCCGTATCCTCAGTATGGTGGGCTCGGACCGAATATCGCTCCAGACGGTTTCAACCGGTACAACTCGTTCCAGACCAAGTTTGAGAAGCGCTATTCGCACGGGCTGTCCCTTATGGCGGCATACACCTTCCAGAAGAACATCCAGTCGGCGAACCTAACCAGCATCATCGGCAATACGGCTACGCCCACTACCGAGGGCCGGACGGTGGGGCGTGCGGCATATGTCGCGGGAGGCTATAGCCAGAGCCCGGGCGGACAGGTGGGCGTGCGCGATCCAGATAACCGCAACCTCGATGTAGCGCTTGCGCCCGACGACATCCCGCATATCTTGAATGTTGCTGCTGTTTACGAACTGCCTTTCGGAAAAAATAAACCCCTGCTCGCGGGGAACAGGATCGGGAGTGCCATGTTGGGCCATTGGAAGCTGACTCAGAACTGGAATTTCCAAAGCGGCGTCCCAATGACCATCAATGGTCCGTATAACGGCATCGGCAACCGCGTGAACCTGATCGGGGACCCCAGTAAGTTCAGCAGCTCTCGCTCGAGACAGGACCAGGAGAACCAGTGGTGGAACCCAGCGGCCTTCTCACCGTCTTTTGGCACGAATCCAGCGATTTTGACGGCGCCCGACCCAAGCGTATTCGATAGTTGGTGGCAATTTGGCAACATGGGCTCCCGAAATCCGGCTGTCCGCGCGCCCGGATACTGGAACACGGATATGTCTCTCTCGCGCGAGTTCCACATCTCCGAGGCGAAGTACTTCAGCTTTCGCTGGGATGTTTATAATGCCCTGAATCACCAGAACCTCGGCATCCCGAATAACGGCTACTGCCTGCCGCCCAACGCCGACGGATCGGTGGACGCCTTACACCAGTTCGGGTGTCAGTTTGGAAAGATCACTAACGTGCAGACCGATCCGCGAGCCATGCAGTTCGGGCTCAAATTCTACTGGTAGCGGTCGCACTCGGAGAATCTTTCGCCGAACAACTGATCATTGCGTAACTGCGGCTGGCCAGGTCTTCGAAGATAATTCCCTGGCTGTTGCGCTTTCGTCATTCTTTCTGCAACACCTTGCTCGGATAACGGAGCCGCTTCGGCGAAGCTCAGCAATCGCATAAGCATCGAGCCCTTAAGGGTTCACCCCGCGCGTGACGAGCGGGCGCGTGTCCGTCGCGCATACTTTTTTCTTCCGTGCCAATGCGCAGTTTTTTTGACGACGATTGTTCGTCATCCCTAGCTAAGGGCTCTGGTGCTCGGGATGCGTGCAGCCCGGAAATTCCTGAATCGCGGTGTTGCCTCTGTAGCCGAAATGCTGGGTCATCCCTACATCGGATAGCGAGTACGCCTCCACGGTCATATGCTTCAAAGTCGGGAAAAATCGTTCGAGCTCAGTCGAAGGATCTTTCTCGTTGCGCGCCATTGTCGCAACCACCTGGTCCTTTTCACCGGCGCTACAGTCGACGAATGCCTTGCCGAATCGCGCGCGGGTCCATCTGTCCACGGCGGCCAGCCCACTCTGCCACTGCTGTTGCGGCCCGGGATCCGCATAATGAAGCACAGTATCGATATAGAAGCGCACACCTGCAGAATGTGCGCCCGGAGAGTGAGAATCTGTAGGTATTATTATCTCTGTTAGAGCGTCGATGGCCCGGTACTGCGAGTCCGAAAAGAAACGGGGCGTGTAGCTTTCGACTTCGACAAGTGCGGAGGTTCGATGATCATGCTGAGCGGCTCCTTCGCGCGCTGCCATCAGTGTGCCGCCCAGCACCTTGAAGAGTTCGCGCCGTTCAATCATCCGAGTTCCCCCTTCTTCGCCTCCTCCGCTAAAGACTCACTCATGCGCCATGAAAGCGCAATGTTGGTGAGCGTCGGATTCTTTTCAGGATAAGCGGCAAATACGGACGAGTCTCCGATGTAAAGATTCGGCACATCGTGCGACCGGCCGACAGTATTTACGACCGAACGTCTGGGATCGGTCCCCATTCGCGCCGTGCCGACCCAGTGGTTGCCATCGACGCCTAACTTTTCAGCAGTGATCTCGCCAGGACGTGAATAGACCTCCCCGCCGGCAGCTTCAATAATCTCGACGCTGGTCTCAACCATGTCTTTCGCCATTGCAATATCATTAGGCCCGTATTTCAGATGAACGCGCGGAAGCGGCAGTCCGTGGCGATCCTTCCGGTCCGGATCCAAGTCCACGTACGTGTCCGGCGATGGTGTCAGTGAGCCCTGCATGTCCATGACTGCGTGGCATACATTTAGGTAACGAAGGTCGCGCTTGAATGCCGGGCCATACCCGGCGATATCACGAATGGCCAGGTTTTTCGGATTCAGTCCAGAACCGCACTGCACCTGGTATGTCATATCAAAATCGCGGTGAGGTTTGTCCCAATGAAGACCCGTGAGAAGACTGTGAAAGTAATCCGTCCCGTCATCGTTGGAAGCGTCTCGGTTTCGCAACTCAGGAAAGATTGCGATTACATCGGTACCAAAATGGCTTGTCAGGTTCCTCCCGACTTGACCACTGCCGTTCGCAATCCTGTTGATCAGCAGATGCCGTGCTGTTTCGATGGTGCTGCAGGCGAGCACCAACGCTCTACAGTGCAAACTTATTGTCTGGCCGCTGCTCGTCACGCATTCGATACCGCGCACCCGCCGGCTTTCGTTATCCATGACGATGCGCGTCATTGTCGATTTCGTGAATAGCCTTAGGTTGCCGGTGCGCATCGCGAGCGGAATCGGCGTATTGGCGGAGGTATACTTCGAATCGATATCGCAGCCGTTCATGCACTGCCCACAATAATGGCATGTGGCACGGCGCTTCCAGGCAGGATCAGTCGGGATTGCCTTCCGCTGCGAGACAAATTCCATGACTCGGCCTTTTGCCTTGAGTCTTTGAACGCCGCCCTTCAAGAGCATCTCCGGGCACCGCATTCGGACGGCTTTCTGGAAAATGCCGTCGGGCATGTTCCAGAGTCCATCCCTGCTGCCGTAGACGCCCATGAATCGCTCGGCGCGATCATAGTACGGGGCGACTTCTTCGTAGGAGATCGGCCACCTTTTGAAGTCTCCTGGACCGAATCGCAGGCTATGACCCGCCCAGCACAATGAGCGGCCGCCCAATGCCTTCAACAGTCCATGGCCGGGCCGGTCTCCGATCGCCGTGAAATGATTGCGTTCGGAAAAATCAAGAACGCTCGGGAACGGACTGCGGTGACCTGCCTTCAGGCGCTGCTCCAGCTGATCATAGGCCGAGCCGTGTCCGTTGTAATCGATCCCGGCGCGGAGGCGGCTTCCCGACTCGACGAGCGCGACCTTAAATCCCGCGCTGGTCAGAACGTATGTTGCGATACCGCCTCCTGGCCCGCTGCCGACAATGCATACATCAAAAACCTCT
>DATLVQ010000753.1:0-5315 GCA_035577325.1 Bryobacteraceae bacterium
GCGCGAATCGTCATTCCGTTGTGCCTTGAAACAGTCGTGGTTCCGAGTGTGGTGATTACTCCTGAAACGCGCTTGTACACCGACAAGGTCGCGCTCCCGGTCGGGGTGCCCGTTGGGTCCTGCAACTCGACCGAGTAATAGGTACCATTGGGCGCTGGCCCGGATATAGCGTTCGATGTGGCGCGCAGGTACGTCACATACGTACCGCCGCCGGCGGTCGAGGACAACGTCAACGTCGTCTTCACTTCGTAGCCGTTGGGGTTTATCTGTTGCACCGGAATGTAAATGAGCGAACCGCCATTGGCGGTCGTGCTGGTCAAGCCGCCGCTGGTTGCCGTTAGCGAACCATTTTGCGTCCAGTTGGTACCGTTGATGCTGGTGAGCGCATCGGTGTAGTAGTAGGTATAGCCGCCAAAGACAGCGGCGGCCAGCAGAAGGAGCAATCCAATAGTGCGGATTTTCATGGGACGGCCACCTCGAAGTTATCCAGATCGATGTCTTTCTTGTGCTTCTTGAACTCTTTTTCGATATCCTCCCGCTTGTGCTTTCCCTTCTTGAAGATCTTCACCTCTGGATTCGTGTCGGCCAGGAGATCTTTAAATGCAGATTGGTTCTCTGCGACGAACTCCGCCAGCGCATGTTTGCCGTCATCGGCTAATTGGAACGTGAACGCGATGATGCCGTCGCGCGAAGGCGCGGTGCCGTCAGTTTGCGGCAGAGGCGCATATTGCGGGCGTACAGGGTCGGCAGGAGTGCCCGAGCCCACCAAGGGGACCACGCAGAGCACGCGCTCGTGCGTATTTCGGAGATCAACTCGGTGTTGGGCCATCAGTGACCCACAAAGACAAAGCACGATACCTGGTAAGCGACGTTGCATTTAGAAACTCCTCATAAACAAATGGCCGGGGCGGAATCGCCGTACTGTACTCTCTGGTGGTCGAGTCCTCATTTGGTGATCCCTTTGAGACACTCAGACCCTGACCACGCAGAGTGTAGAAAAATAACAGATCAATGGCGGATCTGAGATCTTCGTGACGGTGACACAAGACTAGAAATTGTGTATACCGTTAACGCCGCACTTACCGAATTTCTTTGGATGTTTTTGAAATTGCAGCGCGAATTATTTTGTCATTCGTGCTGGAGTGGAAACGATGGCTGTTACACTGTCCCTTTGGCTTTTGCGTGCCAGCCATCGCTCAACTTCATGCCTACGAAATCGCCACTGTCTGCCGACTTTGATAGCTGGTAGTTCATTGCACTCCGCCCATAGGCGCAGGGTCCGCGGCGCAATGCGCAGCAACCGGGCTACCTCAGAGGTAGTCAACAGATAACTGATGCAACGCGATGTGCCGTCTGGCCCCAAACTGCCAACAGTGGGGTTCATGTGTAAGGCGTTTTCAAGCATTGCCGGTTCCAACTTTGGTCGTGTCGAGCCTCCAGCGAACGGTACTATCAGATAAGGTCGGACTGCAACCGACTCTACATTTAGGCCCTCTTAAATGGACTGCCTTTCAATTGGTAAAACGACATTTTGGTGAGTTTCACTTCTCGAAATCAGGAAAAAATGAACGTCCGAATCCCGATCATGGGCACGATAGCCCAGACCCGTTCATGCAGGTTCCTGCGGTCTACACGATCCTGCGCCAGAAGCGACACGCACAGGCATACCATGATGGCTGGCAATCGAAATTGCATTTTGAAAGCCTCCTCAATGAAAAATGCTTCTCAGACTAGCGGAACGACATTCGGGCGCGTTTCCCTTCTCAAGATGAAAAAAAACGGACTACTAAATTCCGACCGTTTGGTACGACGGTGCGGTGCGGGCCGAATCTGACCCGAAAGCGCACACCTCGACCTCTGGCGGCTGAAGCTGCATTTACAGACTTCATCAAGGACGAAGCAAAGAAATTAGTAGCCCGATGACAATCAATTTTGTGCGGGGCGAAGGAAAATCAACCGAGCCAGCCTACTAATTACACGACTTTGATCGCTTTGACAAGGTCTAATTTTCAATTTTTTTCATTACCTAGGGGGAACCCTAGCAAGATGGCAAAACGGCATGGCGGGGATGTTGTGGGCGGCCTTCGGGGTGTGCCACTCTTCGTCAATGGATTCCGGAAGCCCTCGAGTTGCAGCAGCGCAGTGCGGGAATACCTGTCGTCGAGGCCATCAGTGGATCGCCTTCGGACGGGCGTGCCGGATCATGCCTACTTGTTTGAGCCGTGAGCCCCGCCGGGAGCGCTTGGGATACAACAGAAAAATAGCTCCCGATATTGGCACACAACGGACCCCATTCGACTGCTCGCAGGGAAATCCGCTGGCACGAAGCAGAAGTACGAGTCGACTATACGCCCATGTGAAACGGCTGAGGAGTTTTCGAGTCATTTTGTAGCGGCTTAACAACACGGCCGGTGCAGTGAGCGGCCCACGCTACAGCACGGACGACATCCCCGTGAACTATACTAAACTTCGCTGTGCTCCAAGATCTTCGATTCGGGCTGCGCATGCTCGTCCGTAACCCGGGCGTAACCGCCTTAGCAACGATTGCGCTCGCACTCGGTATTGGCGGCAGCACGCTGATTTTCAGTGTAGTCAATGCCGTCCTGCTAAGGCCGTTACCTTTTTTCGATCCCGACCGGCTGGTCTGGATATGGGCCAATAGTCCAAGCCGCAATCTCGCATTTGCCTTCACGGCATACAGCACTTATGCCGAATGGAAGGCTGGCTGCTACTCATTTGAATCCATGTCCGCATACGCGCCCGCTTCGGCAACCCTGCTGGCCGGCAATGACCCGGAGCGCGTCGATGTTCTCCAGGTGAACGCCACCTTTTTTCCCATACTCGGCATCCATCCTGTCGCGGGCCGGGATTTTCTAGCCGAAGAGGACCAGCCGGGAGCGCCCAAAGTGGCGATTCTCTCCTATGGTCTCTGGGAGCGAAGGTTCGGTCGCGACCCCAACATCATCGGCCGAAGCATCAACCTCGATGGCGAGAGCGTCGCAGTGACCGGCGTTTTGCCGCGCGGTTCCGCACTCCCGAATCGGGCAGCGGACGTCTACGTTCCTGTTGCACACAGCACCGCCCGCGAGACGCCTGAGGCCCCATCGCCATCGGTGGGAGTTTGTGGGCGTCTCAAAGCCGACGTTCCCATTGAGCGCGCTCAGGCTGAGATTGACGCCGTCTCACGCCGGCTGGAAACCGCATACCCTGACATGAGAGGCAGGGGCGCACAGGTCTGGCGAGTGCGCGATTTCGCAGTCCGCGATGTACGTCTCAGCTTGCTCGTACTGTTCGGCGCGGTCAGCTTGGTGCTTCTGATTGCCTGCGCGAATGTCGCCAATCTGCTGCTGGTGCGTGCCAGTGTACGCCAGCGCGAGATCGCGCTTCGCACTGCGTTGGGCGCGGGGCGTTGGCGGATCCTCCGCCAGTTGCTCACCGAGAGTGTCCTCCTTGGTGTTTGCGGCGGTGCCGCAGGTCTCACCCTGGCAGCCGCCGGAACCGGACTAGTCGCACGTTATGGCCCCGAGCGAATCCCGTTCGTCAAAGAAGTGTCCCTCGATGGCCGTGTTCTCGCGTTTGCGCTTCTCGCGTCCCTACTCACCGGAATTCTCTTTGGCCTTGCGCCGGCATCGGCGGCCTTCCGGGCGCGCCTCGGCGAGACGTTAAAGGAAGGGAGCATCGCCGCCGCTGAAAGCCGCGCCCGCAACCGATTCCGCGGCGCACTAGTCGTCATCGAGGTGGCGATTGCCATGGTTCTGACAATCGGCGCAACCCTCACGATGCGCACCTTGCTACACTTGCAGGCGACCAGCCCGGGTTTCGAAGCCGAAAGCGTCCTTACAGCTTCGATTACCCTGCCCATTCCGAAATACCCGAAACCCGAGCAGCGCGTCGACTTCTATCAGCGCCTGCTGGACCGGGCCAATGTGATCCCTGGCGTTCAGGCCGCAAGCATGGTGAGCCTCATTCCATTCGGGGGCTCGAATACGGGCTGGAACATGCTGATCGAAGGCCAGCCGGCTCCACGGCCCGAGGACACTCCCATCTTCTGGCGACGTATTATCGACCCTGCCTATTTCGGCGTGATGCGGATTCCCCTCATCCGCGGCCGGGAATTCACATCGCACGATGCCGGCCCACCTCTGGTGGCTGTCATCAATGAAACCATGGCTCGGCGCTTCTGGCCCGGCACGGATCCCCTCGGCAACCGCTTCGGCTTCAGATCGGGCACATACTGGCTCACGGTCGTCGGGATTGTGGGCGACGTGAAGTTCACATCGCCCACGAAAGATGCCGACCCGGAGTTTTATGAGCCCTACCGCCAGGCTCCAATTGCAGACATGGTCCTCACCATGCGCACTGTCACCGATCCGCTGCGCCTGGCGCCCGCACTCCGCCAGGCTGTACTGGAGACCGATCCCACTCAGCCCATCTCGCGCGTTACCCCCATGGCGCAATACGTCTCTGATGCCGTGGCAGCGCCCCGCCTGTCGGCTCTTCTTCTGGCGGCGTTCGGAGCCACGGCGCTCGTGCTTGCCGCCGTTGGCATCTATGGCGTAATTTCATTCTCCGTGAAACGCCGGACTCGTGAGATTGGCGTCCGTATCGCGCTCGGCGCCGCCGGAAGCGATGTTATGCGGATCGTGGTGGGCCAGGCCATTGCGCTCGCTTCCCTCGGAGTGGCAATTGGGATTGGCAGCGCACTTGCGCTCAACAGCGTCATGCAACGAATGCTGTTCGGCGTGACCGCAACCGAGCCGTCCGCCTATGTCGCCGTGTCAGTGTTGCTGCTTGCCATCGCCGCTCTGGCAGCCTATGTTCCAGCACGGCGAGCTGCGCGGATCAATCCGTCTGATGCCTTGCGCTGCGAATAACGTCGGCATGGCCCGCGGTTGCCGGCAGCATCCAGCGTTGGCTGGCGACGTGGGAACGCTTTGCGTTCGCAAGGCAGTGAAGTTCCCCCGCGTCAATTTGACGTATCACGCGCGACTCGTTGATGTGCGCCAGTCGGCGGCAGGGAGCCGTTTTCTGAGACGAATACCTATCGATAACACTGGTTAACGCCTTCCTTCCGAATTGCCCTACCTGAATGCGAAGTTTCCGAGATCCAGCGAGACATTTTGTACGTACTCCTACTCGAAACGTAACGCGACGGCGGGATCGACGCCGGCAGCACGGCGTGCGGGCCAGAAGCACGCGCCCAAACCGACAGCGAACAGCAGCGTGATCACCCCTGCGAACGTCAGAGGGTCGCCCGGCGAAACACGCCAGAGCTGGCTCGCCAGATAGCGCGTGAGCGCTGTCGCGCCAAGCAA
>DATLVQ010000754.1:0-5383 GCA_035577325.1 Bryobacteraceae bacterium
CGGGATTTTGAACGGCACCAGCAACTACATCCTCACCGAGATGGAGAAGCGCAGCGCGCCTTTCGATGATGTCTTGGCGGAAGCACAGCGGCTTGGCTACGCCGAGGCCGACCCGAGCGCCGATATCGATGGCCTCGATGCGCGCTCGAAACTGGCCATCCTGGCGGCACTGGCGTTCGGCGAGAAAATCACACCAGCGGATATTTTTGTCGAGGGCATCCGCCGGATTTCGCCCATGGATTTCCAATATGCCCACCAACTGGGCCACACTATCCGGCTGATTTGCGGAGCCCGCCAAACGCCCGACGGGCTGATTCTTTCGGTGCGGCCAGCGCTGGTTGGATTGCAAACTATCATCGCCGGCGTTCAGGGCGCTTACAACGCCGTGTGGGTGAAGGGACGCTATGGCGAGGACACGTTCTACTACGGTCGCGGCGCCGGAGCTTTGCCGACTGGAGTCGCGGTGGTGAGCGACCTGATGCGCGTGGCCCGCGAGATTCGCCATGGCCGCCCCGAACGCGTTTCGCCATTCGCGCACGAGCGGCTGGGCGAATACAAGCCCCTTTCCGTAACCAGCGAAAAGTGCGCGTACTATCTCCGCTTCCGCGTGGACGACCGTCCGGGGATCATCGCCGCGCTGGCCGGAATTCTGGCCGAGCAGCGCATCAGCCTGGAGGCGGTACTGCAATTGCCAAGCGACAGCAAACACGATCTGCCGTTCGTGATCACCGTGGAGCCGACTTACGAGCATGCGGTGCGCGAGGCCGTGCACAAAATGTCAAATCTCGAATTCCTGCGCGAGCCGCCGCTTGCGCTACCCATGGAGCCGCCATTATGAAAGAACAGGTTCTAGGTTTTAGGTGCCAGGTGTTAATTTGTGCGGTACTTGTATGCGCGTTCAGCGCCTCCGCTCAGGTCGCCACGCAGGCCAATGAAGGGTACAAGACTCCCGAGGGGCGCGACACGGTGGCGAAAACCCTGTCGGCGGCGAATCGGGATGAGAAGCAGAAGCCCAGAGAACTGGTGGCGGCGATGGCGGTTAAGCCGGGCATGGTTGTTGCGGACATCGGGACCGGCACGGGTTATATGCTGCCGTTTCTGAGCGAGGCGGTGGGAACGCAGGGGCGCGTGCTCAGCGAGGATATTTTTCCGGATTTTCTCGAGAAGGCCAAGAACACCGCCAAGCAGCACAAGCTGGGCAATGTGGAGTTCATCCAGGGCACTGAGACCGATCCGAGTCTGCCGGAGAACGGCGTGGACGTAGCTTTGGCTCTCGATTCCTATCACCACTGGAATTATCCGGACAAGATGCTCGCGGCACTCCACCGCGAACTGCGCGACGGAGGGCGGCTGGTCATCGTCGAGTATTACAAGCGCCCGGACGCGATGCCGGGCGGCCGCGCCATGCAGCATATCCGGCTGGACGCGGCGGGCTTCATCAAAGAGATCGAGAGCAACCATTTCCGGCTGCTGTCCGAGCACGATCACGTTAAAGGCAGCCAGTACATGGCGATTTTCGAGAAAAAATAAATCCGGGCGGTCTGAAAAACCGTATGGTGTAGTGTTACGATTTTTGGATTCGTAATACCGCGCATGCGGCCTTTCCTCATTCTCGCGATCGTTGGCTGCTGCGCCGGGCAGCAGCAACCTGACGGCCAGGACCCCGCCATCCCGCCGGTTCACAGCAGCATCACGATCACGGCATCTCCGGTCGAGCCAGCATTCGACCGCAGGAACTCCGAGTTCTTCAGCCAGACGCTGTTCTCGCGCGACGATCAGATGTTTCAAGCTCTCGACGCAGGCATTGACGCGGGGCAGCACGAGGGTGGCGGCAAATCGCTCGAAATCCGGCGCTTTGGATTCAACCTGGATCATGGCGGCGTCAACGGCGGGCTGAAAGTTCTGGTCGAAGACATTCCGCAAAATCAGACGACGCAAGGGCACGGCCAAGGCTACCTGGGATCACTCAAGTCGTTGAGCCCGGAGTTGATCCAGGAAGTGCAAATCCTCAATGGGCCGTTCAGCGCGGCGTATGGCGATTTCAGCGGGCTAGGGGTGGCGCACATCCGGCTGCGCGACTCACTGCCGGACCAGTTGACGCTGCGGCTGCAAGGCGGGTTATTCGGCGCACTCCGGAGTTTCCTCAGTTACAGCCCAAACCTGAAAAATGGCGACGCGTTCGTGGCTTATGAGGGATCGCGGACCGACGGACCTTTTGAAAACCCGCTACGCTACTCGCGCGACAATGTCACCACCAATTTCACGCGCCATGTCTCGGCGGCAACAAGTATCGGATTCCGCTTTAACGGCGGGCGCAACGATTTCTACTCATCCGGCCAGCTGCCTCTGGATGAAGTGGCCGCCGGGCATCTTGACCGGTTCGGATACATCGATCCGACGGATGGCGGCCACATTCGCACAGGCGCGTTGGGAGCCTATTTCAGCCATGAAGATGCTCGCGGCGATATCTGGAAGCTGGACACCTTCGTGGCGCGGTCTCTCTTCGATCTGTATTCAAACTTCACGTTTTTCTTGAACAACCGAGTGAGTGGCGACGGGATCCAGCAGCACGACTCGCGGTTGCAGGAAGGCGCGAATGCGCAATATGTGCGGCCGCAAAACTTCGGCGCGGCGCAGGGGCTGCTGACCATCGGCGGGAACTATCACGACAATCAGATAAATGTCGGGTTGTATCCCAGGGTGGGGCGGGTGCCCACGGGCATGACCACCCGGGCCGATGCACGCGTGATCAACGGCGCCGGGTACTTGCAGAAAAACATCAGCTTTCTTCACGGAAGACTGCAAGCCGGCGGCGGAGTCCGCTATGACGATTTCCGTTTTGATGTTGCGGACCGCGTTCAGCCCTTGAACGGCGGAGCGGAGACTGCCGGTGTTCTGCAGCCAAAAGCAAACGTGGCCTTCAGCCCGTCGCAGTGGTTCCCGATTACGTTCTACGCGAATTACGGCCGCGGAATTTCGACCGCGGATGCGCGCGCCGTAGTTGAGCACCCCCGGCAACAGCGCGTGGCTACTACGGATTTTTACCAAGCCGGCGCGGCGCACCATTTCCGCCGCGTATCGCTGAGCGCGGATTTGTTCTGGATCGAGCGATCGCACGAGCAGGTTTACATTCCCGACGACGGGACTTTCGACTTCAAAGGCCCGAGCCGGGCATACGGCTTCGAAGGCAAGTCGTCAATACAGATTACGCGTCATATCGCCTGGCACGGGGCAGTCACGAAGGTGGAAAACGCATATTACCGCGGGACCACACCGCGGATTTACGTCGACAGCGCTCCCCATTTTGTTGCGTCGAGCGGCCTCTCGCTGTCTCCGTGGAAACTCTGGACTGGATCGGTCACTATGCGCGCCATCAATCATTACAGGCTGGATGGTTTGGATTCCTCCATTGTGGCTAGCGGTCTTACCGTATTCGACGCAGCGATTTCGCGGCAGATCCGGCGCGGAGTAGAGGTGAGCTTGAGCGCCGATAATTTAACGAATCGCGATTACTACGAAACACAGAATTTTTTCGTCTCCCGGCTTGCCGGCCAGGCGCCGGTTGCACGGATTCACGGGACACCGGGGTATCCACTCACGGTGACGGCAGGCGTGACCTTCCGATTGTTCGGAAAATAGGCCGATTACCGCTGCACGTACAGGGGCGCAACAGAGACCAGGCCGAGGCCGCAGACAAACAGAATCAGCATCACGGCCACCAGAAAGCGCACCTGCGGCCCCGCTCCGGCGAATTCTTTCCAGACAAGCAAACCCCATAGAGCGCTCACCATGGTCGCGCCTTGCCCGACGGCGTAGCTGATGGCCGGTCCGACCTGCACGCTCTCCGGCGCGCTGGCGGCTACGAAGTTGGCGATAGTGCCGGTGGCCCAGATCAGGCCACCCACGATGCCGAGGAGATGCTGACGGCCTGTCCCTTTGAAATACTCCGATATCGCCACCGGATCGCCTTCGACAGGTAAATTCATGAAGAACACGTTGAAGACGAACGTGGAGAAGAAGACACCCAGCGCGAACACAAACCCGATGGCGTAGGGGCCGAGGCCGAACGGCCCGCTCTTCCCCATCTCGACCAGCGGAAAGAATGAGCCCATCAGCACACCGCTCAGGAGGCTGAGAGCAATGCCCTTCCCCGTGGTTTTGCGCGGCCCCGGCGCGGAGCCTTGCTTGGCCGCTCGCGCTGCCTTCCCCGCTTCGAGCGCGCGATACGCGAAGGCATCGACGATTATCGCCGCCGCCACGATGGCCGCGCCGGTAAACAATAACACCGGGTTGCCCTGCGGTTTCAGAATGTAATTCCAGATGACGCCAATCACAAGCGCGAGGCCTATACCCACCGGAAACGCGACCGACAACCCGGCGAGCGAGATCGCCGCCACCAGCAGCATATTGGCCAAGTTGAACACGGCGCCGCCCACGCCGCCGAAGAAAATCTGTCGTTTGCCGGCGTGCATCAGGTCATCGGTGAACGCAAAGCCATCAAGACCGAAATTGCCGAGGGTCAGCGCATACGCCGTCGCGGCAATCAACACGCCCAAGGAATAATCGAAATAGAAAAGCTCGAATCGCCATCTGCCGGCAAGCTTGAAGGTGTTGGCCCACGAGCCCCAGCACAGCATGCTCACGATAATGAGCGCCAGCGCGGCCCCGTAGTTTAACGGCAGAACCATGGGTGCGAGAGTACAACGCGGCTGTGAACCGGGTCAAGTTTGCCGCGCGAAACTCGCGTGTCTACTCCAGCAGAATCGGTTCGAGCCTTTCGTCCAATTTCGGAGCCAGATGCGGGTTGCGCATCAGGAAGCGGGCACAAGTGTTCCAACGCAGGATGGTGTCGTCGTTTCCGGAGGGACGAATGGCTTCGGCCCGCTCGTAGCAGTTCATGGCATCGCGAAACCATTCGTAGGCCATGGACCCTGTTCCAAGCCCGCCCTGGTTGATGAAGGCGCGCGCGCGGCGCTCTGAAATGATGCCGGCGTAGTAGCACTGGTCGTACTGGTTGCGCAAACGCGGCAAGACTGCGCGGGCCTCAGTAACGCGCGCCGCCGAGCCGGGCCCGAACTGGTCGGTAATGGCCAGCAGCAGAGATTGCAGCGCTTCCTGATTGTCGGGATCGCAGCGCAGAATATCTTCGCAAATGCTCTCGGCTTGTTCGGGTTCGTTCAGCAGGCGATAGCGCTCAACGCGCGCCAACGCCCCGGGAATGCCCTCCTTGGACAGCGGCTTTAGCTCCAGCATGAGTGTCCTCCTTCAGACCGGGCGGCGGTGTGAGCCGCCCCGGCTTTCGAGATTGAAAGATGCGAAACAACCTGGAAAGCGGATCATAGAACTGATCCACGACCCGCTCCTTCAGCGGAATGATGGCGTT
>DATLVQ010000755.1:0-3686 GCA_035577325.1 Bryobacteraceae bacterium
CCATCTGCATGCGCTGATCGGCCAGCAGCAAGGCCACAGGATCGTTGCGCGTCTTCAACTGGCGCAGCGTGTCGAGCGCCACCTGCCCCGAGTCCGCGCGCAACACGCGATAGCGGTCGGCATAGTTGCGGCGCAGATCGCGCTCGATGGCACGCAACACTTCGGCATCATCGTCTACCGTCAATAAGACCGGTTTAGCCATATAGCGCTTGGGAATCCCTCCATAGTCTGATGATTGTCGCCCACAATAGGATTTACGATTGTTACAGCGCGGGCGGCTGGAACGTTACGGGTTCCTCCACTGGCGCTGGTCGCGCGCCATCAGATCGTCGGCTTCTTTGGGTCCCCAGGAGCCGGCCGGATAGTTGGGAAAATTGCGCGGGTGCAGGGCGGTCCAGACATCGAGAACCGGCTGCACGACTGCCCAGCCGGCTTCCACCATGTCGGCGCGCTGGAACAGCGTGGCGTCGCCGATCATGCAGTCGTAAAGCAAGCGCTCATAGCCGGTGCTGGATTCGCTGCCGAAGTAGTCGGTGTAGCGAAAATCCATGTTGACGGCACCGAGATCGAGGATCGGGCCGGGCACTTTTGCGCCGAAGCGCAGCGAGATGCCCTCGTCGGGCTGGATGTGCATCACCAGCAGGTTGGGGGTCAGAGGTCCGACGGAAGTTTCGCGGAAAAGAACGAAGGGCGCGCGCCGGAACTGAATGGCGACTTCGGTGACGCGCTTGGCGAGCCGTTTGCCGGTGCGAATGTAAAAGGGAACGTCAGCCCAGCGCCAGTTGTCGATAGCCAGCTTGAGCGCGACGTATGTTTCGGTGTTCGACTTGGGCTGCACATTGGGTTCAGCGCGGTAATCCGGCGCTACCGAACCGTCAACCACGCCCTCGCCGTATTGCCCGCGCACGGAACGCGTGAGCACCTCTTCGGGTGCGTGAGGCTGCAGGGCGTGCAGGATTTTAGCCTGCTCGTCGCGGACGGCGTCGGCATTGAACGAAACCGGCGGCTCCATGGCAGTGAGGGTGACGAGCTGCAGAATGTGGTTGGGGACCATGTCGCGCAGGGCGCCGGCCTGATCGTAGTAGCCGCCGCGCTGCTCGACGCCCAGGGTTTCGGCCACTGTGATCTGGACATGATCGATGTAGCGGCGGTTCCAGATGGGCTCGAAAATGCCGTTGGAAAAACGGAAGACCAGGATATTCTGAACGGTTTCTTTACCCAGATAGTGATCGATGCGGTAAATCTGATCTTCGGTCAGGACCTTTCGAATATCGCGGTTGAGCGCGCGCGCGGAATCGAGGTCGTGTCCGAACGGTTTTTCGATGATGACGCGGCTCCAATGGCCGTTGGTTTGTTCCGTCAATCCGGCATCGCCCAACTGTTTGACGATTTCACCGAACAGGCTCGGCGTGGTGGCCAAGTAGTAGAAGTAATTGCCGCGCGTGCCGTGCTTCTGTTCCATCTCGGCGAGCAGAGGCTTAAGGCGCTCATATGCGGCCCGATCGCGGAAGTCGCCGGACGTGTAATACAGGCGTTCGAGCAGCCATTCGCAGAAGGGACAGTCGGCGGCGGCGCCGCCGAACTCTTTCAGGTCGCTTTTGACACGGTTGCGGAATTCATCCTGGCTGATGTCCTGAGTGGCGCAGCCGATGAGCGCGAAACCTTTCGGCAGAAAATCTTTTTTGGCCAGATTGTAGAGGGCCGGCAGCAGTTTGCGCTTGGTCAGGTCGCCGGTGGCGCCAAAGATGACCATGGCGCAAGGATCGCCGGGCCGGCCATGTTTCTCGTTGACTTTTGGTTTGGTCTGCGGGTCCATGAGCGATTGTGTCATGCGATCTCAGCTCCCGGTGGAGCCCTCCACATGCCCGCCGAATTGGAAACGCATGGCGGAGAGCAGGCGCTCGGCGAACTCGTCTTCGCCGCGCGAGATGAAGCGCTGGTAGAGCGCGGCGGTGAGCACGGGCGCGGGCGCGGATTCATCGATGGCGGCGGCGATGGTCCAGCGGCCTTCGCCGGAGTCTGCGACATGGCCGGAGAAGCGGGGAAGGCCGGGATTTTCGAATAGAGCGGCGGCGGTCAAATCGAGGAGCCAGGACGCGATCACGCTACCGCGGCGCCACACTTCGGCGATGCCGGCGAGGTCGAAATCGTACTGATAGAGATCGGGATTCCGCAAGGGAGTCGTTTCGGCATCCGCTGCGCGGCCTTGTTTTCCAGCGTTGGCATGTTTCAGAATGTTCAAGCCTTCCGCATAGGCGGCCATCAAGCCGTACTCGATGCCGTTGTGCACCATCTTGACGAAATGGCCAGCGCCGGATGGACCGCAATGCAGGTAGCCGTCTTCGGCGGTGCCATTGGATTTCTCGCGGCCGGGTGTGCGAGGCAGATTGCCGCGTCCAGGCGCGAGCGTTTTGAAGATGGGATCGAGATGCGCGACCGCATCCATGTCGCCGCCAATCATGAGGCAATAGCCGCGTTCCAGACCCCAGACGCCGCCGCTGGTACCGACATCGAGATGATGCAAACCGCGCGCGGCGAGTTCTTTGGCGCGGCGGATATCGTCGACGTAATGCGAGTTGCCGCCATCGACGACGATGTCGCCTTTCTGCAGACGCGCGGCGAGTTCTGCGTGCGTAGTGTCGACGACCGCCGCCGGAATCATGATCCAGACGGCGCGCGGAGCGCTGAGTTTCTTGACGAAATCGTCGAGGGATGAGGCGCCGGTGGCTCCTTCGCCGGCCAACCGTTTCACATTGTCGGCGTTGTTGTCGTAGACTACGCACTCGTGTCCGCCGCGCAGCAGGCGGCGCACCATGTTAGCGCCCATCCGTCCCAAGCCGATCATTCCAAGTTGCATCGTTAGTCTCCGGTCAGCGTATGGCTCGCGCGATGGCTTCGGCGAGCGTTTTTAAGCCCTGCTTCACGTCAGGCCCGACGTGCGCACGCAACGCGCGGCGCTTGCGCTCGGCCAGGACCTCGAAATCACCGCGGGCTTGCGCCGCCTTGACCACGCCGAAAGTGTACTTCTGGCCGGGCACGGGCAGATCGTTGCGGTCGTCACAAGTGATCTGGAGGAACACACCCGAGTTCGGACCGCCCTTGTAAGCCTGGCCGGTGGAGTGCAGAAAGCGCGGGCCAAAGCCGACGCAGGTGGCCACTTTCTTGCGGTCGCGCACAGCCAGACGCATTTCTTGCAGAAGGGCGTCATGCTGTTCGTTCATTTGGATATAGGCGAGCAGTGCCAGGTAGTCGCCGGGGCCAAGGCGATCGAGGTGAGCGCGCATGAAGCCGGCGAGCGTGTTGTCTTTGCTCACCGACGCGAGCGCCGCGGTGTTGGCTGCATCGGCGTACAGCTTGATGCCTTCGCTTTCGAAGATCGCGATCTCCGCGGGGAGCGAACCGGTCTTTTCGTACTCCGCGGTTAATTTTCGCGAGGCTATTTTGCTGGCTTCGACATCCGGCTGGTTGAAGGGATGGATGCCGATTACTGACCCGGCGACGGCGGTGGCGATCTCCCAGCGGAAGAATTCCTGTCCCAGGTCGTAGCGATCCTCGACAGAGATCCGCACTACGGGATGTCCCGCCTTTTCGAGCAAGTCCACGGCATTATCCTGGCCGGCGTCCGGGCCGGCGGTGAAGCGCTCATAGACGAAGACGCGATCTTGACCGTAGACGGAAGGCGGGCC
>DATLVQ010000756.1:0-8261 GCA_035577325.1 Bryobacteraceae bacterium
ATCGGTCGGATAAAGCCCGTCTTTGGCGTGTATGCCCATGATATACGGTCCGAACAGCTCCACCGCGTCGAGCGGATTGGCTTTCCCATACAGGATCAGGTTGGCCACGTCGAAATTGATGCCAACATTATCCAGGCCGACGTCTTTGATGGCGCGCACCAGCGTAATGGGCGTCTCCTGCCCGGTTTCGCAGCGGAACGTCTGGCCGTTCTGTTTGCAGTACTCGGCCACCGTACGGATAGCTTTGATGGCTTCGTCGTAGACCGGATCGTTAGGATTCTCGGGAAGGAATCCGCAATGCGTTTGCACGCCGGAAATGCCGGCTTTCTTGGCAAAATCCGACACCTGCTTGATGCGCTTGGTGCGCGCCTCCCGGTACTGGCGCGGCACCAGACCGATGGTGAGCGGGCCTTTATAGAAGTCGTAGATCTCGGGCGGCGGGCCGACAGCGATCGCGGAAGTCACTTCGACCTGGTACTTGGCCAGGGCCTCGCGCAGCTTGGCGACGAGCGTGTCATCGAACGCTTGAATAACCAGCTGGCAGGTCGGGAATCCGAGGTCGTGGACCTTTTTGATGGCACGTTCGGGGTCGGTCGACATGCCGGTGACGACGCCCAGTCGCATTTTCTTCTGAGACTGCGGCCGCGCGACCTCGACAGCGCCGGCCGCAGCCGCCACCCGCAGGAGCTGGCGCCGATTATAAGAGGTGTTCATGATTTTTACTGTAGTCCTTTTCGCGCCGGACCGGTCGGACACCACTTCAGACGCGGACAAACCAGCGGCGGCGGTACATTATGTACGCGATCACATACATGAGCAGCGTGTATGCGATGGCATAGAGCAACGATGCGTTGATCGGCGACGCGAGTGGTGCAAACAGAGAATCGAACAACCAGTCGCGCACCGATACCGTGTGTCCGCCCGAAGGAAAGTGCAACGCGTTGAGCAACACCTCAAGCAGTTCGGAGACCAGATAAACCGTGATGGCGTTCATACCCATGATGACCAGCGGTTTCATCATGCGCGCATGCCCGCGAACGTCCACCCACCACAACATGATCGCGAAAATGGCGAAATCCAGGCCCGCCATGAAGAGCGCGAATGAACTGGTCCATAGTTTCTTGTTGATGGGAAGCCACGTGTTGCAGATCAGCCCCGCCACGATCAGTATGCCGCCCAGCGCCAGCAAACGGGCGGTTCGCCCCGGCAGCGTGCGATCCAGCCGCAAAATGTGGCCCGCCATGATGCCGAACAATACCGTCGCGATCGCGGGAAGCGTGCTGACAATACCTTCCGGATCCCACGTCTTCGTCTGAGCGTAGTTGTGCGCGCCGAGCACGAGGCGGTCTATGTAGTGCGCCAGGTTGCCCTCGACATCCAGACGTCCGGCGCCGTATCCCGGAACCGGCACCAGCGCCATCAGCAGCCAGTACCCGGCCAGCAGCGAAACGATCCAGACGATCTGGCCGCGGATGCCCGTAAATAAGTAGATCGCCACGGCGATGAAGTAGCAGATGGCGATTCGCTGCAAAACTCCCAGCAGGCGCTGCGTGGACAGGTTGAAGTCTGGAAAAGCGTAGACCAGCAGCCCCAGCACATACAAAATGAGGGCGCGCCTGAATGCCTGAGTGAGAAGCTGCGCGCGCGAGACTCCCGCGGCAATGCGCCGGCCGAGCGAGAGCGTCAGCGCCACGCCGACAATCCACATAAAGGATGGGAAGACCACGTCCGTGGGCGTCCAGCCGTTCCATTCGGCGTGTCGCAGAGGGCCATAGACGTGCTCACCATCGCCCGGCGTATTTACGAGCACCATCAGCGCCATGGTCGCACCGCGAAAAGCGTCCAACGAAACCAGCCGCTGCCCCGCCGACGACTTTTCCGTGGGCGTCAAAATCAGAGGTTGAGTGGAGAGTTGTGCCATTTAAGGAAGAAATTCCGTTCAACTATCATACTCTGGAGAGACGGCCTATACGTGTAGTCCAGCACGGAGAGCTCTTAAATGATCACTTTGCCTGTAATTACGTTCCTGATTGTTTGTGCATCCCTGGCCGCTTTTTTCTATGCGGTTCGTACTGGATGGTTCTCCAGGCTGGAAAATGGCTTCCTTTTGAAGGTCGTTTTGGCGGTTTCCGGCCTCTCGGTTCTGTCGGCACTGACGTTGGGCGTGTGGGGCTACCAAGCCGGCAAAGACATCGTGCATCAGGAGGTCGTGGGCGCTCTGAACAGTGTCGGCGACGTTGTTGAGGCCAACCTCCTGCAAGTAATCGGTCGCGAGTCCGAACAGCTCGGCGAGTTCGCACACGGCCTTGCCGATAAGCTCTACCCGGAAAAACGAGAGGAGCTGAACGCCGAACTCTTCCATATCGATCGGTTAAATAAGGAAATTCTCCAGATTGGCGCTTTTGACGCCAACGGGAACCTGCTTGCTTCATCGAACGTGACGACAAAAACGGCCGAGCCTGTGGATCGCATCGCGGTTGCCTTCGCCCTGGAAGGAAAAAAGTTTATCTCCGACGCCTACATATCCCCTGTAGCGCACAGATATGTCTTGATAATCGCGGCGCCGATACTGAACCCGCAAAAAAAAGTCGCCGGCGCCCTTACGATCCGCTACGACTTGCAAAGCGACCTTTCCAATTTGATTGGCTCCACGCGGTTCGCCGGAGAAGGCTACTCCGCGGTCACGAACAACGAGGGGAGGATCCTGGCGTATCCCGAGGCCAGTCGAATTGGCGCGGACGCTTCTTCGTATCCCTCCGTGCAAGAGGGGCGCCAGGGGAAGAGCGGTTGGGTGATCGCCCGCAGCATTCTTGGGCGGCGAATGCTGTACGTCTACCGGCCGCTACGCTCGCCCGCCACCGTCAACCCGGCGCCATGGGTGTTGCTGACGGAACTTGACGAAGCCAAGGCGATGGCGCCGATTCGTACACTGGAGCTTCGGTTCCTCGCGGGAATCGGAATTATCGTCATCGCGTGTCTGGTGATCGCCCGCCAGGTTGCCATGTCAATCCAAAGTCCGGTACTGGACCTTGGCGTGTTTGTGAAAAAAGTGCAGGCGGGAGAGCTGACGGAGCGCGTCAGGGTCAGCGGGCGCGACGTGCTTGGAAGACTCGGCGCATCCCTGAATGAAATGGTGCGTGGTTTGCAAGACCGGGATCGGATCAAAGAGCTTTTCGGCCGTTACGTCACCACGCAGGTTTCCGACAAAATCGTCAAGGGAGAAATAAACCTGGAGGGCGAGAGCCGGCGCGTGACTATCCTTTTTTCGGATATCCGCGGCTTCACCTCAATGTCTGAACAGATGGCGCCGGCTCAAGTGGTCGCATTTCTGAATGATTATTTTTCCGAGATGGTGGAGGCCGTGTTTGCGTACGGAGGGGTTCTCGACAAGTTCATAGGGGATGGCATGATGGCTGTCTTCGGTTCGATGGACGACGAGCCGGATCACGCCAGGCGTGCAGTCCTGGCGGCCCTGCAAATGAAGGCGCGCTTAAGCAAGATTAATGGGGACCGCGGCATCCTGGGAAAACCCCCGATCACAATCGGAATCGGAATTCATACGGACATTGTCATTGTGGGTAACGTCGGATCCCGAAAGCGCCTGGAATACACCGTCATCGGGGACGGTGTGAATACATGTTCGCGCGTGGAAGCTTTGAATAAAGAGCTCGGTACCACCATCCTGATCACGGAAACCAGCTACCAGGCCGTGAAAGATGAATTCGAGTGCCGGAAAATGCCGGAGCAGGAAATCCGGGGTAAAACGAAATCTCTGGCATTCTACGAAGTAACCAGCGTTAGAACGGCGTAATCCCGACCCGCCGCGATAATCCGCGACATCTACCGCCTCTTCTGCGGACAGACCTTGGCCTTACCACTTGGCCCCGGGTGCGATGGCAGGTTGTATAGCGGTGGCTTGACCGCATTTGGTCACTCGATGTCCGGTGGTCAGTAGTTTCGGTGCGAACCCAGTATCTAGAGCGGCCTCGCAATTGCTCAGTTGGCATTGGCGTTCGGGCTGTCGCTGCTCCTCACAGGATTTGATCTCGCAGGCCCGATGCGCAGGAGAACGCATGAAACCGAGCACACAGGATGAGATTAAAGGCCAATTTCATGAAGTGAAAGGAAAAGTTAAAGAAAAAGCGGGACAGGTGATGAACAGCCCCAACTTAGCTGCCGAAGGCCAGAAAGAAAACCGCGCCGGCAAGTTCCAAAAGAAAGTCGGCCAGATTGAAAAGGTGTTTGAGAAGTAAATCGACGGGTCTCCGCGCGGGCCGAGCGGGCGCAGTGCGCTCGCTCGACGGCATCGTGCTCTTGGCCGCACGCTGGAAGCAATAAATTGCGCCAGGCTGGCCGTGACCTGAGGCGCTGAAAAAGGAAGAATAGAAATGCTGATACTGATCATCGTTTTGTTGCTGGTTTTTGGTGCAGGTGGAGGCTATTACGGCCATAACCGCTGGGGGCCCGGCGGCGGGGCTGGCATCGGCGTGGGGTCGATCTTGCTGATTCTCCTCATCGCCTACATGCTTGGCTTGTTCCACTGAAAATATTTGGAAGCGCGGGTCGGACAACGAACGCGCCCATACAGGCCATCCCGCGGATAGCGTGCTTCTTGTCGACGCGGATGTAGCAGGCGTGGTTTCTTCGTCGGCGTCCCGCAGCCGTAGCGAGCAAGTCAGGTGATTACGCCCTTGCGCACGGCATAGAGGATAAGCTCCGCCGTACTGTGCAAGTTTCATTTCTGAAAAATGTTGCTCCGGTGAGTTTCGACAGTGTAGAGGGTCAGATCCAAAATAGAAGCAATCTACTTGACCACCTTGCCCTCGGCAAACAGTTGCAGAATCTCCCGCTCGCGCGTGGTCAGGAGTTCATAACTGTCCTCGGCTTCCCGCTCACGCATTTGGCGCATGTAGTCCTCCACTAGCATCCTGCTAATGGCGGGATTGAAGAAAGCTTTTCCTTCGCACACGGCTTTGATTGCATTGATCAAGTGATATTCGGCGGAGTCCTTCAATAGATACGCCTTGGCGCCGCAGCCGGTAAGCGCCCGACGTACCGGGCGACATAAGAAATTTGGTGGAGGCGGCGGGAGTCGAACCCGCGTCCGAGAAAGCCCGCCATGAAGAGCCTACGATGCGTATCCGGCTCGTATAATTCGGTCGCGGCCGTCAGAACCGGCGAGAACAGCCGCTACCTAGTCCGATTGATCTCGGCTCTCGGCTCCGGACCGAAGCCTGCTGCCTATCCCGCAAAATGACGCTCACTCACCGCCGCGCGGGCTCAGCGGCTGGAGCGGCTACTTAATTAATTAAGCAGCGTATGCAAACTGCGTATTGGCAGTTGTGTTTTTCCGATCGTTTAACGGGAGCTCGGAACCCGGCACGCCTCTCCATAACGATTCAATCCCGTCGAATCCGTTGCGCCCCCCCTTTACTTTTATTGTAGCAGCAGGGTGTCCATTGCCCGGAAGATCCTGCCGTACCCGGAGCGAAATGCGGAGCGCCGGCCGATTACGGATTCGAAATTGGCTTCGTTTCATTTTTTGGGTCTGGAGGCTATGACAGCGAGTGAAGTCTATGAAAAAGAAGGCGCAGAGAAGGCACGGAGCATGAGGCAAGAACCCATAGCAAGAGTGTCTGCGCCGGCCTCACGGTGATATAGTCGGAAATCATGCTCCAGGTTCAGGGCGGTCCCGAAATGCACGAAGTTGTTGTGATTGGTTCGGGCGCCGGGGGCGGCACGGTCACCAAGGTGCTCACCGACCTCGGCATCAACGTCACGCTGCTTGAAGCGGGACCGATGCTGAATCCCATGAAGGATTTCAAGGAGCATGTGTGGCCGTACCAGGTGGACCATCGCGGGGCCGGGCCGCACGCTGAGACGTATTTCGGAAAATCTCCGTGGGGGTTCGGCTACTTCACGGCGCCCGCCGGAAACTGGACGCTGGACGGCGAACCGTACACGGTGGCGGAGGGGTCGCAGTTCAAATGGTGGCGCGCGCGCATTATGGGCGGCCGCACCAATCACTACGGGCGCATTTCGCTGCGTTTCTCCGATTACGATTTCAAGCCTTACTCGTTTGACGGATTGGGGACGGACTGGCCCGTGTCCTATGACGAGATGTCGCCCTACTACGACAAGGCCGAGGAATTCATAGGCGTCACGGGCACTCACGAGGGGCTGCGGACCGCGCCCGACGGAAAATTTCTGCCGCCGATTGCGCCGCGAGTGCACGAGACGCTGATCCAGAAGGCCTGCCAGAAGCTGAACATGCCGTGCATCCCGTCGCGCATGGCCATGCTGACAAAGTCCATCCACGGGCGCGCCGCGTGCCATTACTGCGGACAGTGCGGGCGAGGCTGCCACACGGCGTCGGCATTCACCTCAAGCCAAGCCATGATTTTTCCGGCGATGAAGACCGGCAAACTGCGCGTCATCACCGGCGCCATGGCGCGCGAGCTGATTGCCGACGACCGCGGCCGGGTGACGGCTGTGTCATACGTGGAAAAAGCCACGCGCGCCGAGAAGAAGATTCGCTGCCGGGCGGTGGTGGTGGCGGCGAGCGCCTGCGAATCTGCGCGCCTGCTGCTGAATTCGACGTCGGCGCGATTTCCAAACGGGCTGGCCAACGAATCGGGCATGGTGGGCCGGAACCTCACCGACACCACGGGATTCGATCTTTCCGGCTACGTGCCGGCGCTGGCGAATCTGCCGCGGCACAATTGCGACGGCATCGGCGGCATGCACGTCTACATTCCATGGTGGCTGCTGGACGACAAGAAGAAAGATTTTCCGCGCGGCTATCACATCGAAGTCGGCGGCGGCTTCGATATGCCGGAACTCGGCCACGCGCATGGCCGCGAGGGGTACGGCGTGGCGTTAAAATCCAAAATCCGGGAGGAATACGGCGCGTGGGTGGGGTTCTCCGGCCGCGGCGAGATGATCCCCAATGCGAATTCGTATTGCGAGATCGATCCGGGAACCGTGGATCAGTGGGGCATCCCCGTGCTGCGCTTTCATTTTCGCTGGAGCGAGCATGAAATCAAGCAAGTGCGCCACATGCACCAGACGTTCGCCGCCATCATCGAAACCATGGGCGGTAAAGTCATGGGGCGGCGTCACCCGGAACGCGGAGTGGACGCCATCTCAATCGGCGGCGAGATCATTCACGAGGCTGGCACGGTGCGCATGAGCGACGATCGTAAGCAGGGGCCACTGAACCGCTGGTGCCAGGCACACGACGTGAAGAATCTCTTTGTAGCGGATGCAGCGCCGTTCCTGGGGAATCCGGATAAGAACGTCACGCTCTCGATCGTGGCGCTGGCTTGGCGGACGGCGGAATATCTGGCGGAGGAAATGAGGAAAGGGAATGTCTGAAGCGGATCAGGTATCGCGGCGGGAATTGCTGCGCGGTCTGGGAATTTCGGCGGCGCTGGCCACATCGGGCGCTGGTTTAGTCACGCTCGAAGCGGCACAGCATGCGCACGACGCCGTGGCGGAGAATAAGAGCGCGGCCAAAGGCGAGTACACGCCGAAGTGCTTCAACGCGCGTGAATATCAGACGCTGCGGCGTCTGTCCGACCTCATAATTCCGGCCGACGATCACTCGCCGGGCGCTCTCGAAGCCGGCGCTGCCGAGTGGATCGATTACATGGCCAGCAACAGCCCGGAACTGGCGCAGATCTTCACCGGCGGGTTCGGATGGCTGGATCATCACATGCAGCAGCTGCATGGCGCGGATTTCGTCGATGCCAAACCGGAAGAGCAGATTGCAGTGCTGGATGTGATCGCGTTCCGGAAAGATGAAACGCCCGAGAACGCAGAGGGCGTTCGCTTCTTCGGCTGGGCGCGCAACCTGGTGACGGACGCGTATTACACCAGCCCGATCGGCGTCAAAGATCTGGGCTATATGGGCAATACGGCGGTGAGCGAATTCCACGTGCCGGATGAAGCGCTGCAATATGCGCTGAAGCGCAGCCCATTCGCGTAAGATCCCACGCGTGCAGCCGGCCCTTCGGGCGGCTATACCCGCTGAAAGCGGTCGGCAGGCTAAAGCCTGCCCCACTGTCTAAACCAATACTGGTACTCTGCACGATGGATCGGCCGCGCACAGGTGATTGAAGCAGGTGAGGTGGTTTAACTCCATACAAACGATTGCACTGACGGCGAGTATGGCACGCGGTGTCGTTGGACAGGGTTGCCGACCGAGTTCAAGGCCACTGCCCAGTCATCGTATTCAGCACTTCATGGCCACTGAAGAG
>DATLVQ010000757.1:0-5758 GCA_035577325.1 Bryobacteraceae bacterium
GAAGGCCAGACGGCCAACCCGGTCACTATAAATGTGAAATAGCGGCTCCTTTTGGGACCATGCAGAAAGATGGGTGATGGTTGCCCTTCGAAGCCTGGCATGATCAGTGACTCAACGCGGTGAATACGCGTCGCGCGCCCACAGTACAAACTGGCGATATATACTGGCGCTCTATGAAAGAACACCTGGAACGCCGCGAACTGGGCAAAGCTTTGCTCGGCGCCGCATTGACTGCTTCCGCCGCGCAAGCCCAGCCAAAAGCCCGTGCCTCACGGCCGTGGCCGCCGGGAATCAAGATTTCCATTCAGATGCCAGGCGATCCGTCCGACGAAGATCTGCAGTTCGTCAACCAGCTTGGCGCGCGCTACGTCAACATCTGGACACAAGGCGACGCCGCCAATTACGAAAATTTTGTGCGCCTCAAAAACAAAGTCGAGTCCGCTGGCCTGCTGGTCTGGAACATCGGCAACACCGACGTCCACAATATGGAAGAGGTCACGCTCAACCTCCCGGGCCGTGACAAAAAAATCGAGCAGTACAAGAACTACCTGCGCAACGTGGGGCGAGCAGGCATTCATTACACTACCTACGCCCACATGGGGAATGGCATCTGGAGCTCAGCGCCCGAGACCGCTCGCGGCGGCGCTCGCGCCCGCGCGTTTGAATTGAACCACGCTACGGGCCACTGGGCCGGCAAGGAATTCAAAGGTCCGCTCACGCACGGGCGCGTCTACACCGAAAAGGAAATCTGGGACAACTACGAATATTTCATCCGGCAAGTCGCACCAGTCGCGGAAGAACAGGGCGTCTACATGGGCATCCACCCCGACGATCCGCCCGTTCCCATGCTGGGCGGTGTGCCGCGCTGTATCTTCGGCAATTTCGAGGGCTACAAGCGCGCGCTTGAAATCGCCAATAGCCCCAACGTGGGCGTGTGCCTCTGCTGCGGCACATGGCTCGAGGGCGGGGAACTGATGGGCATGGACGTGGTCGGCGCGATCCGCTACTTCGGTCGCATGGGCAAGCTATGGAAAATCCACTTCCGCAACGTCAGCGCGCCCGTCCCGCATTTCGTCGAATCGTTTGTCGATAGCGGCTATATGGAGATGTGGAAGATCATGCGCGCGCTGCGCGAGGTTGGCTTTGACGGCGTCGTGATCGGCGACCATTTTCCGGAAATGACGGGCGGCACGCGGGCCTCAGTGGCGTACACCGTGGGCTATATGAAAGCGTTTCTGGAGCGCGCCAACGCGGAGTTTGGCGGATGAATGGCTTGATGCTTGGACATCATCTGATAACCATATTATGATGATTCTATGCGCACGACGCTGACGCTCGATCCTGACGTCGCCCTCAAACTCAAGTCTCGGGTCGCTGAACAAAAAGCCCCTTTCAAGGAAATAGTCAACGCAGCCCTGCGTCGCGGGTTGTCGCAAGTCTCCCCGTCGAAGCCCAAGAAGCGTTTCCGTGTCCAGTCGCACTCCCTTGGCCTTAAGCCCGGTATTGATGCCGGCCGGTTCAATCAATTACTGGACGAACTGGAAGTGGAGGCGTTCGCAGCCAGAGCGCGCGTCAACAAAAAACGCAGATGATCATTCCTGATATCAACGTTCTGGTTCACGCCTACGACGCTGACTTCGCTCACCACCAAGCCATGAAGGCCTGGTGGCAAGATACCCTGATTTCAGAGCGGCCGGTAGGCATGGCATGGGCCGCCACCCTGGGCTTCATCCGTATCACTACGAATCGGAATATTTTTGAACGTCCCCTGGCTGCTGGAGAAGCAGTCAGAATCGTGCGGTCCTGGCTGGAACAGCCGCGAGTTCAAGTGCTCATCCCGGGAGAGCGGCACGGCGAGATTGTGTTTCGCCTGCTGGAGGAGCTCGGAACGGCCGGCAATCTTACTACGGATTCGCACCTGGCTGCGCTGGCGCTCGAATATCAGGCCGAGATTGCCTCTACCGACAACGATTTCGCGCGCTTCCGCGGTCTGCGCTGGTTCAACCCGGTGGCGTCCAGGACAAAGAAACGATGATCCCCGGTTGTCGGCAAATTCCGGCGACCTGCCGCCCTCGATCTCACTTATACTCAATTTGATAGGAGACCCATGTCAGCCATTTCCAGACGAGGATTCGTAATCGCAACTCTAATCATGTTGGCCGCGACTCTCGCCTATCCACAGGACGGGCGTTACGGCAATGCCCGCAGCCTTGTGGCCCGCGTGCAGAACGATCTGCGCCGCGCCGAGCGTTTCACACCGCCTAACGGGAAAGAGAAAGAGCGCTACTTCAACGCGCAGCACCATCTGTCTCAATTCGACCGCGAGCTCGAGCGTGGCCGGTTCGACAAAGACAAACTCGACGAGGCCATTGACGACGTGAAGAATGTCGTCGAAAACAATACTCTCTCCCCGCGCGACCGCGACGTGCTCGCCGGCGACCTGCGCGATCTGCGTGAACTTCGCAGAACCCGCGGCGCGTCTTATTGAACGAAATCTGACTGAACGAAATTTAGAGATGCGGGCCGATCAGGTGTTTCGCGTGCAAGGCTCGCAACATCGGCGTAGATAGAAGCTGGCTATGCCGAAGTCCCTTATGCCATTCGAAGCGGCGCTCCGCTAACGCTACTACGCTTGGGGCCATCTAGGATATTGGGCCAATCGCTTTTATCAGAAGTTCTCCCCGCACCGCAAACTTTACATTGGTGGCGTGGAAGCTGTTCGCACTGTGCTCCCGTAACCCACGACCCAACTGCCGCCGTAGTTTGCGTTTCCCACCCTCCCGCGCTACACTCACCTTTTCCAATTCAATGGATGGGGCTTCAGGGGTTCCGCGTTGAAACTCGCTCCGGTAGATTATCTTATCCTCGCGATCTACTTCGGGTTTGTCCTCGGCATCGGCTGGCGTCTGCGCAAGTCGGTGGAATCGAGCCGCGACTTCCTGACCTCCGGCCGCTCGGTTCCGGTCTGGATCACGAGTCTGGCTTTCCTGGCCGCCAACCTCGGCGCCCAGGAAGTCATCGGTATGTCGGCTTCGGGTGCGAAGTACGGCATCATGACGGCGCATTTCTACTGGATCGGCGCCGTCCCCGCCATGCTTTTCGTGGGCGTGTTCATGATGCCGTTCTATTACGGCAGCCGCGCGCGCTCCGTTCCCGAATACCTGAAGCTGCGCTTTGACGAAAAAACGCGCGGCCTCAATGCACTCACCTTCGCCGTGATGACCGTCTTCTCCTCCGGCATTTCCATGTACGCCCTCGGCCTGCTGCTGCAGTTGGTGCTCGGCTGGAGTTTCACGGCCTCCGTGCTGCTCTCCGCCGCCATCGTGCTGATTTACACGTTCCTGGGAGGCTTGACCAGCGCGTTTTACAATGAAGTGCTGCAGTTCTTCCTGATCGTGCTGGGTTTCGCGCCGCTGGCCATTATGTCGGTGGTGAAAGCCGGCGGCTGGTCGGGCATGGAAACGCGCCTGCCGTCGGTGATGACGCACAGCTGGAAATACATGGGCGACGCCAGCCAGAATCCCATGGGCGTCGAAGTGTTCAGCATGGTGGCAGGCCTCGGGTTCGTGCTCTCCTTCGGTTACTGGTGCACCGATTTCCTGGTGGTACAGCGGGCCATGGCGGCTGATTCCATGTCCGCCGCGCGCCGCACGCCTTTGATCGCGGCTTTTCCCAAGATGATGATGCCGTTCATCGTGATCGTACCCGGCATTGCCGCGCTCGCCATCGCCAAGATGAACATCGGCTACGCGCTGCCGCTCAAAGGTGATGGCTACGATTACGATCAGGCATTCACCACGTTGATGTCGCACTTCTATCCGTCGGGAATGCTTGGTGTCGGCCTCACCGCGCTGATGGCCTCATTCATGTCGGGCATGGCCGGCAATGTGACGGCGTTCAACACGGTTTTTACCTACGATATCTATCAAGGCTATATCCATAAAGGCGCTCCCGATGCGCATTATCTGAGAGTGGGCCGCATCACCACCGTCGTCGGTACCGTTCTCTCCATCATGACCGCCTATCTGGCGCAGCACTACAACAACATCATGGACCTGCTGCAGCTGGTGTTCGGGTTCGTGAACGCGCCGCTGTTTGCGACGTTTCTCCTGGGTATGTTCTGGCGCCGCACCACTGGCCATGGCGCATTTACAGGCCTGTTGACTGGCACCGCCGCCGCGGCGCTGACGCACGGGCTGTCCGTCGCCGAGCATAAAGGCGGATGGATCGCGCCGCTCCACCAGTTCCCCTCCACCATGGCGCAGAATTTCTGGATCGCGATTTTCGCGTGGACGTCCTGCTTCTTGGTCACCATCGTGGTCAGCCTGCTGACGAAACCGCGCCCAGCCGAGGAATTGCAAGGACTGGTGTACGGGCTCACAAAAGTTCCTCACGATGTTGGGGTAAGCTGGTACCGTAAGCCGGGGCCGGTCGCCGTTCTGGTGATTGCCGTGCTATTGTTCCTGAACTTTTGGTTTCGATAATTCATGCTCGATCTACGCTCATCCACGGGTTGGTTGTTCGCACTGCTAGGCGTGATCCTGATGGCCCTGGGTGTGTTCGACCCGGGATTGCGGGCATCGCTCACGGATCTGAACGTCAACCTCTATTGCGGCATCGTGATGCTTGCGTTTGGCGGCGTGATGTTGCTGCTAGCCCGCAAGCACTCATGATCGCCAGTGCCTTTCAGAAGCAATTCGGCAGCAGCCAGGGCATGCGCGTCTTTCGTGCGCCTGGGCGTGTGAACCTGATCGGCGAGCACACCGATTACAACTTTGGCTTCGTTTTGCCGATCGCTCTCGACCTTGCCTGTTTCATCGCATCGAGCGATTCCGACGACGGCTTTCTACGCGTTTATTCCGAGGAAAAACACCAGTTGCGGTCATGGCCGGTGGCGGATCTGTCGCAACTGGCGCCTGCCCGCGACTGGACCGACTACATCATCGGCGTTGCCCAGGAACTCATCCGCGCCGGTTACCCCATCCAGTCAAAGCGGCTGCTGGTGCGGAGCTCCGTGCCCGAAGGCTCCGGTCTTAGTTCGTCGGCCGCGCTCGAGGTCTCCGCGGCGCTTGCGCTGCTTGGAGGAGGCAAAATCGCCTCCCTCAAACTGGCCGAGCTTTGTCAGCGCGCTGAAACAGGCTTCGTCGGCCTTCCATGCGGCATTATGGATCAATACATCTCGGTGTTCGGCCGCGAAAACTCCGCTCTCAAGATCGATTGCCGCAATCTGCAAAACGAAGCCATTTGCCTTCCTGATGATGTTGAAATTATTGCGGTTAATACGATGATAAAGCATGAGTTAGCACAGTCTGCCTATCGGGCGAGGACGCACGAGTGCGCGGCTGCGGTGGACGCCATCCGGCGCCTCGATCCCGCCGTGAGCAGCCTGCGCGATGTAACCGTCACGCTACTCGACAAGGCCAAGCCGCTTATGCCACAAGTGATCGCACGCCGCGCGCGGCACGTCGTTACAGAGAACGAGCGCGTAAGCCTGTTCGTTACAGCATCACTCCGGACCGATCTGGAGCGGATGGGCCAGCTGATGGTCGAATCTCACCTTAGTTTGCAGCACGACTATGAAGTAAGCTGCCCGGAACTGGATTTTCTGGTAGACACCGCTGTGGGAATCGAGGGCGTTTTGGGAGCCAGGATGACTGGCGGGGGATTTGGGGGGTGTACTGTCAACCTGCTTCGGCGTGGCGCCCGCGATCGTTTCCGGAGCGAAATCGCACAAGCCTATAAGGAGCGCTTCGGTCTG
>DATLVQ010000758.1:0-5075 GCA_035577325.1 Bryobacteraceae bacterium
GCGAGCCGACGGGTACGGGCGTTGAGACGTCGATGGATGTGGAGTTTTCTGTGGATCTCATCAAGAAGGCGAAGGTGAGGGGCCCGCGCGTCGAGACGGCGAATGATCTAATCAGCGTGGGCGCGCAGCCGGAATTTGAAAGCTCGCTCGATCGCGCGTTGCAGCTTGCCACTACCGACATGGTCGAATGGCTCGCAAACGATTATCAAATGGAACCGTGGGCGGCGCACATGCTGGTCGGGTTCGCGGGCAAGTACGACGTGGTGACGGTGCAGGGGACGATGGCGTTGAGGATTCCGAAACGATACCTGCCGGCGCGGCCGTAAAGGCCGGCCGTCTTTCAGTTTGCACTCTGACTCTGGACAAGACGCGGCAGAACGCGCTGATACGGATATCCGGCGGCGTCCCGGCCCTCGACCGCCACACGGAAAGCGGCGTGCTTCAGAGTGAGCCTGCCTTCGAAAGTGCGTTCGCCCTCGCCCACATCGACGGCGCTCATTTCAAGCGGCTCTAACGTCTCTCCGGCCGAGTCGATCTGGCGGAAAACGGTTTCGCCCGCCGGGCCTTTCACATTCACCGACAGCGTACGCAGTTCGCCCAGGTGCACCGGGCCCTTCACTGGAAACATGCCTTCATGGCCGGGCCGGCCTCCTACTTCTACGAACCCGACGTGGTTGAGTGAAATCGCGCTCTTCGCCTGCGCCACTACGAAAAACAGGCCAATTCCACCGATGCGCACGCGCCAGGCTCCGGCTTGCGGCCGGGTCAGGATGAGGACTTGTCCCGATCGAAAGCGATTGTCGTTGACGTCCGGTTCGCCGGCATGCACTTCTGTGTTCGTGGGCCGGAGGACGGTGACGGATTGCAGGCATTGCAGCGTGACCGTGACCATGAGACTCTCGACGGTCGAGTCCACTGGAAAGGTGAATTCGCGCGAACCGGTCGAAAGGATACCCGTCGACCGAAAGATGGTGTCTTCGTGTTTACCGCTGTTCTCCACCAGAATCATCGAGCGGCCCGCCTCGGATCGGTCGAATAGAAATACTTGGCTGCCGGTGGCTTCGGCGGTGCGAACGTAGGTAGGGTCAATGGCTCTGCCGGCCACGCACGGCCAGCCAGGTCTGGACGCCGGCGCCTGCTCTTGGGCGCAAAGGGAGGCAGTGCAAACGCAAGAGATAAAGAACGCCTTGGCCGCCATATACGGTCCGCCCGCCATATCTCCATTTTAGATTGCCAGGGCTCCATTTCATCCCGCGCGCTCTCAGAAAAGAGCGGAATCCTGGCATACTTTAGTTATGGTTCCATCGCTGTTCTTCTGCGCTCTGCTCATGCAGGCCGCGCCGTCCGCCGCTGAGACTGGAAAGCCGGCGGCCGAAAAAGCCGCTGAGAAGCCGTCGGAAAAAGAAGAACCGCCAGTCATCACGCACCACGAAATTCGCGTCAATGGAAAAGCACTCAAGTACACCGCTACCGCCGGCATGATGCCTATCCACGACGCCAAGGGCGACACCGAAGCCCACATGTTCTTCATGGCATACACGCTGGATGGCGTGAGCGATACCGGCCGGCGCCCGCTGATGTTTTCTTTCAACGGCGGACCGGGTTCGGCATCGGTGTGGCTGCATTTGGGAACGCTTGGACCGAGGCGAGTGGTGATGCAGCCCGACGGCCAGATGCCCTCGCCGCCGTTTCACCTGGTGGACAACGAATACACGTGGCTGGATCAGACAGATCTTGTTTTCATCGATCCTGTCGGCACCGGTTACAGCCGGGCGACGAAGCCGGAGCTGAACAAGAACTTCTGGAACCTGCGCGGCGATATCCGCTCGGTGGGTGAGTTCATTCGCATATATCTGACACGCAATGAGCGCTGGACATCGCCGCTGTTTCTAGTGGGCGAGAGCTACGGCACTACGCGCGCGGCGGGGCTTTCCGGCTACCTGATCGACCGCGGCGTCGCGTTCAACGGCATCATACTGGTCTCGTCCATTCTGAATTTTCAAACTGCGGATTTTGCCAAGGGCAACGACCTGCCCTACATTCTGTATCTCCCAAGTTACGCCGCGACCGCCTGGTATCACCACAAATTGCCGCCCGATCTGCAACGCGACCTGCAAAAAACACTGAAAGAATCGGCGGCTTGGGCTGAGACAGGTTATGCCGAAGCACTGGCGAAGGGCGACCGGCTGGCGTCCGCCGACCGGCAAGCAGTGATCGATCGCCTGGCTCGTTACACGGGGCTCGAAAAGCGCTATATCGATTACAGCAATCTGCGCGTACCCATTTTCTACTTCGCCAAGGAACTGCTGCGCGACCAGAAGCGCACCGTAGGACGGATTGACAGCCGGTTCAAGGGCGTCGACGAATCCTCCGCCACCGATCATCCGGAATACGACCCCAGTCTCGCCGCCATACGACCGCCGTACACTTCGACCTTCAACAATTACGTGCGGGGCGAACTGGGTTACAAGACGGACCTGGAGTATTACATTCTGGGTGAAGGCATCACCAGCCCATGGGAATGGGGGCCGAGCAGCAGCCGCGAAGGCTTTCCGGACACGAGCGACGACTTGCGCAGCGCGCTGTCCAAAAATTCGTTCATGAAACTCTTTGTAGCCTCAGGCTACTTCGATTTGGCGACTCCATACTTCGCCACCGAATATACCCTGACGCACATGGGTCTCGATCCCAAGCTGCGCGCCAATATCCACACGACCGAATACGAGTCCGGGCACATGGTTTATATCGACCTCAAGTCACTCGAAAAGCTGAAGGCAGACGTGGCAGGATTCCTGAATAACGCTCTCAAATAAGCCAAAACGGATCCGGGGCGGCAATATTTGTGTTTTTTCGCACATATTGTGCGCCCATCGGTTAATTCTGATATAAATTGAGTTGTCCTATGCTTACTTTCGGATTACTCTCATCGGTACAGGACAAACCCTATGAAAAAACTTATCGGTCTTGGCCTCTTTTTGGCCCTTGCAACTCATGCTTTCGCGCAACGTCATCATCCAGGCTTCGGTTTTCGAGGACTGGGCACGCCACCGGCACATGGATTCCTGAACCGGTTTCCCGGCATGGTTCCGCGCTTTGAATTCTCAGGCACCGCGCAGCAGACTTCCTTCAATTTCGGAATCCCGCCGATCGGCGCGATTTCGCCACTCGGAGTGAATCAATTGGGGGTGGACGTTATCACGCCCGGTATTCCCGGCATGAACAGAGGCCACCGGTTTGGGGACTTTGGTGGCTTTGGCTTTCTAGGCGGATATCCTCTTCTGCCCGTGATCACCGACGGATACGGCTATGGCGGCGCACCGAGCATCATTATGCTGCAACCCATCCAGATGCCCATGGCACCGCCGCGGCCTCCGGAAATCGCGCACGCGGCAGTGCATGAGTATCATCCGGCTGAGACTGCGGCCGCCGGGCAGCAACCGGTTTTCACGCTGGCCATGAACGATGGCTCGCGGCACGCTGCCATCCTTGTTTGGGTCCAGAACGGCGCCATTCACTACATTGATCCCACGGGCAAAACCGAGCATGCGCCGCTCAGTTCACTGGATCGCGCGACGACCGACCGGCTGAATCAGGAGAAGAATCTGGAACTCCATTTGCCGGAACCGGGTAGCGGGCCAAGCGCGGCCTGAAAACGACGCAAAGGGCGGCACGGCCGCCGACTCCTAGCCGGCCGCCAGAAGTTCGCTTACCGACGCGCATAATGCGTCCGGCGTAAACGGCTTCTTCAGGAAGGCAATTCCCGGGGGGCATTGCTTATCGCTATTGCCGCTCATACAGAGGATTCTCGCCTCAGGCCGGGCTGCGCGGATCAACTGCACGGCTTGAGGACCGTCCATGACCGGCATGGCGATGTCCGTGATGACCAGGTCGATTTGGCGGTCGGAAGAACGATAGAGCGCTACCGCCTCGGAACCGTCTTGCGCGGAGAGTACATCGTGCCCAGCTTTCCGAAGCACGGTACTGGCGAAGATGCGCACCATTTCTTCGTCGTCGGCAACAAGAATAACAGCCATATCCTCAGACTTGTTGATGCGTAGCGCACATATTGTGATTCGGCGCCGCGTGCGACTGGCAGCGACGATCGTATGGCGCTCAGCGCCGCGCAAGAGTTACTCACGGGGGGCCGAAAGGTCGGCGGGCACACATGGATGGCACCCTTAGAACACCCTCACGCGCGATTTTCGGCCTTCCGACGATTCCTTTTCCACTCTCGCGGTAATACTGTCTAGACAAGCATGGATCTGGTCAATGCAGCCCGTGAGGGCAGGGAAGCGGCTTTCCTGCAACGTTCGATGAGCATCATCTGCCGCTGTTCCGCTTCGCATACAGGATGACAGGGATCGGTGGCGGACGCTGAAGATATCGTGCAGGAGTGCTTCCTGGAACTGCTGCGTCCGGCATGTTCCAATGATGCGAGTCGGACGTCGGTGCGAACTTACCTCTTCGGTGTGGTGCGCCATCAATCGTTGAAGCGGCGGAGAAATGGATCGCCGTCTGAGAACGGCTGCGAAGATGGCGCGGGCGCGATACATGATCGATCACCTGAACGTGAAGCCTTGAACCCATGAAAGAACCGACCCGGCATTCACCGGCCTGATCACGAACTGTTTCGCGCGCGATACAATTCCCAAGGAGGTCCGCATGCGCACCCTTACCTGCCTGGTTTTTCTGTCCGCTAGCCTAGCCAGCGCACAACAGCTGCCAGTGATTGAAAAGGTCGATCATCAGCCGCTCGCCGCACAAGTGTCGCGGTTGCTCGAAGCGCTCGATGTCCTGGGCGATCCGCTGCCTGCCGGAGAAACCGCCGACTTGAAGCGGCTGGCGGGCGCGCCTTCCGACCGCGCGCAGGCCGTCACGCAGATTCAAAAGATTCTGGACAGCCACTGCCTTGTGGGCGTCGAAATCAATCCGGAGAGCCGCGTGAAAGTGCAGGAAGGCCCGGCCAAAGCGGAACTGGTGGAGCAGGGCTGGCGCACATTTTTGGTGAAAGTGATCAACCAGGCGGGCATTACGCCGGTGCTCGCCGCCGAAAGTCCCAACGCGGGCATGCTGGC
>DATLVQ010000759.1:0-2856 GCA_035577325.1 Bryobacteraceae bacterium
CATTGAGGGCCGGGCGACCACCAAAGGCCCTTATCACGGCGGAGCGTCCTGGCGTTACTCATCTCCGCGCTTCTTCGATGTTTTCAAGATTCCGCTGGTGCGCGGCCGCTTCTTCACGGATCGCGACAACGGCGCCGCGCCGGGTGTCGTTCTCATCAACGAATCCATGGCGAAGCAGTTCTGGCCCAAACAGAATCCAGTCGGCCACCGCCTGACGATCGGCAAGAATGTGGGGCCCGAGTTTGACGAACCACCGCGCGAGATCATCGGCGTAGTGGCCGACGTCCGCGACGGCGGCCTGAACAACGAGCCAGGGCCGATCATGTACATCCCGGCAGCCCAGGTCCGCGACGGCGTGATGGCCCTCAACAACCGCATCATCCCGATTACCTGGGCCGTGCGCACGAAAGTCGAGCCGTTTTCGCTCAGCGCGGCCATTGTGCGCGCGATCCAAGCGGCTAATCCGGATCTTCCAGTGGCGCACATCCGCTCCATGAACCAGGTGGTTGTTCAATCGACGGCGCGCGACGACTTCAACATGCTGCTGCTGACCATCTTTGCGGCCGTCGCTCTCTTGCTCGCGGCAATCGGCATCTACGGGCTGATGGCATACTCGGTGCAGCAGCGGACGCAGGAGATCGGCATTCGCATCGCCCTGGGAGCCAGCCCGCGCGACATGCGCAACATGGTGGTGTACCAGGGCATGCAACTGGCGCTGCTCGGCGTTGGCATTGGCCTCGCTGGCGCGTTCGGCCTGACGCGCCTGATGACCAGCCTGCTGTTTGGAGTCAAAGCGTCAGATCCGTTCGTATTCACTTCAGTGGCCGTTCTGCTCAGCGCGGTGGCCTTCGTGGCTACTTACTTTCCGGCGCGCCGCGCCACTCGGGTCGATCCGATGGTGGCCTTGCGATACGAGTGAATCGGCGCCTAGATTGGGTTGGTACTCGCGGGTTTGTGCAGCAGGCTGACAATAGCTTCGAACAGCCGCGACTTCACCTCGGAGCGTTGCGGAGCGCGCGTGATGTAACGGACGATCACGTTCAATCCACCGACTCCCGGACGCAGATCCACCGCCGGTTTCGCGGAAAACGGCCGCATGCCATATTGTTTCGTGACCCGCTCCCAATCCTGTTCGGCCGCGCTAGCGTCAGTTTCGGTGACGCGCTCGACCGCCTGACGGATCTGATGCGCGGTCTGGTAGGGATCGCCCGACGTGGGCAAAGTCACCTGCAGCTCGTCCCAGAGCCACTGCCCAGCCGTCGAAAAATTGAAATAGTGGCCTTCGATCGCGAAGTTGTTTACGAACGCGACGCGCCGGCCGGTGGGATGCCCGGTGGTAGCCCAGTTGCCCATTTCGAGAAGCACGGTCCGTAACAGACCGATCTCGATCACTTCGCCGCCAACGCCGTTGATTTCGACCCAATCTCCAACACGCAGCCCATTGCGGCCCATCAGCGTGAACCAGCCGAAGAAGGCGACGATGAAGTCTTTGAGCGCCACGGTCAGGCCGGCCGTAGCCAGGCCGATGACGGTTGTCACCTGGTTGGGCGGTCCGAAGATGATTAGCAGAATGAGCAGCGCTCCTACGAACTGAACGCCGATGGTGGCGATCACGCGCATTTGATGGAGGCGCTTGTGGTCCGCCAGTCGCTCAAAAGCACGGCGGATGCCACGATCTATCAGGATCACGGCGAGCAGGATGCTGAGCACTGCCGCCAATGACCCGAGCAGAAGGTGCAGGACGCCGCGCTGCCGGGTCTCGACGACAGCGCTCCAGCGTTTGTACACATCGGCCAACTGCTGGCTGTCTTGAATGCGTTTGTCGAGTTCAGCGAGCGTCTTACGCTGGTCGGAGAGATGTCGAAGCCGCGCCAGCATAGCTGCCGGATCTTCTTCTTCGGTGGCGTCCGCGTCATCCGCGTTGGCGGCAGCTGCGAGAGCTTGAGCTGCCACCGGCTTGTTGGCGGCTAGCTCTTCGAGCGCATTGTGCTCACGTTCCAGCTTCGCGGCGTTATTGGCGGCCTGATCGCGCACTGCTTCGAGCTGGCGCTGGCGGTCCCGCAAGGAAAGCCAGGCGCCGATCTGCGCGCTCATTGTCGCCACGGACCCCGACGCGAGAGGTTTCGCTGGTTGCGCAGCTTCGTGCTGCGCCTGTTCATGCTCCTGAAGCGCGCGTTCGAGTGTGGCGTGCTGGTCGCCTCCCTGCCGCGCCAGGTCCTGCTGCGCATCGTCGAGTTCGTCCTCATCGAGCGCGAGCTGCGCTTTCGCCAGTTCCGCGGCGTTGTCACCCGAGCCCTTGGCTGCGGCGTCCTGGGTCAGTTTTGCGATGCGCGCCTGTTCCAACGCCATGCTCTTCTTGAGTTGGGCGATGCGGTCCGTGAGCGCCTTGAGCGGCCCGCCGGCGGGAAGTGGGCTCGCGGCTGCTGCTTCCCGCAGTGCGGAGGCGAAAGCCTGATCGACCTCGTGATCGGCAAGGCGTAGCGCCTCGGCCGCCAGGGCCTGCTCGTCGGCCGTATCGGCAGCAACGGCCATCTGATGCGCCGACTGCAGTAACCGCCGGTCTATCGGCAAAGGCTGGCTGGTTGCGGCCAGCTTCTTGGCGGTGATGCGGTTCGAGGCCGCGTCGCGCGTCGCATACCAGGCCACCACGCAAGCCAGCAGCAACGCTGCCGAAGCCCACGCCAGCAGATTTTTCACGCGCCTCATCCTCTAGAGCATACCGAGACTGGAGACGGACCGTGGCTCGCGATGAGGTGGTTTCCGTGCGTCAGTTTAATTTCGCAACTGCGGCTTCCACGTCGAACCTTTTCATGGTGACCGGATCGTCCATCGAAACAAGTTGAGTAGGCTTACCGG
>DATLVQ010000760.1:0-26767 GCA_035577325.1 Bryobacteraceae bacterium
TAACGCGCCACGCTCTCGGTGGTTGCGCCGATGCGTGCCAACTCGTAATCGTGGATCACACCTGCGCCGTTCATAGCGATGTGATCGAGAAAGCCACGCTCGATCAAGTCGATGAGGTGGCGGTTCACGCCGGCGCGGAGCACGTGCGCTCCCATCATCAGAACGCGGGCTGCGCTATTGCCTCTTGCGCCGATGATCCGCCGCGCCACTTCGGCGAGTTGCGGATCGGCGAACGGCGGCGCGGGGTCGTCGAGCGCCAGCCAGCGATCCAAGTGCAGGTCGTGCGTGCGCTCGGCCAGCGGCTTGATCGCAAGCCGCGAACGGTCGAACACCGCGTACTTACTTGCCATTGGGGAAAAGCATGTGCAGGAGCTCGCGATGGCAGAGAAAGTTCGGAATGATGAAATCGGCGCCCACACCGGCGAGGCGCTGCCGCTTCCATTGGTCGACAGCCGCGCATTCGGGCTCGGCGGTAGCCACGCCGACCGCCACTCCGCCCACTTCCTTCACGTTTTCGATCTCGACGTAGCCGTCGCCAAAGCCCAGGAATTCTTCGCCTTTGCACTCGGCGCCGGCGATGACTTGCTGGATAAGAATTTTCTTGGAAAAACTTTTGTAGTCATCGAGCGCGCCGAATACGCCGCCGTCAAAGTAGCGGGCAACATCGAGTAAGTCGGCCTCGCGGCGCATATAGACCTGATCGGTGCCGCTGGCTAGATACATTTTCAGGCCACGCGCTTTCAGGGACTCGAGCAGTTCGCGCGCTCCGGGCACCAGATACTTTTCAGGCGATGCCGCACCCGATGACAACTCTTCCAGGCGATGATGGATTTTTACGTGGAGCTGGTCGAGGTACATCTTCTTGTAAACCAGTGGATCGGGCGGGTGGCCGCCGCGGGTTTTGACGTTTTCCGCGAGCTCGATCATCTGGTACATGGTCTGCTTGCCCGTGAGCCGGCCGACGAACTCTTCGACGATCAGGCGCAGGTCGTCTTCGCTCTCGCCGGTTTGGGTATCCCGGAGGATGTCGACCATCATGGGCACCATTACGTCCATCCAGCCGGCGCGAATCAGCGAGATAGTGCCGTCGAAATCAAAGAGGACGACCCGGGCGTTCTTCGCGGAAGCACCTGGGCGAAGCTGTTCAATCATTTTTTCAATTGTGGCACGAAGACGGAAAGGCCGCAGATTGCCGACAAAATCGGGGCGTGGGTCTGCGCTATGAAATTCGCGCGTTAGAGGCTTTCGGGGGCTATGCCCAGCTTCACGTTGATTTTCTGGATTTTACCGCCCCGGTTGATGGTGAGCTGCATGTTGTCGCCGGCGCGCTTGTGATTCATGGCGCGCTGCAAATCGTCGTCGTGCGTCACCGGGGTGCCGTCGACGGCTACGATGAGATCGCCTCCAACACCAAGTTGCACATTGCCCACAATCACTACCTGGCGGGGACCCCGAATACCCGCCTCTTCAGCGGCCGAGCCAGCCTCGACGCGCTGGACCAACAAGCCGCCTTCAGCGGGAAGGTCAAGGGCCTGCGCAAAATCTCCCTGCACCAAAACCGTCTGGACGCCCAGCATGGGCCGCGCCACGTGGCCGCTCTTCTGGAACTCGTCCAGTATGGCTTTGGCGCGGTTGATGGGCATGGCAAAACCAATCCCGATGCTGCCTTGCGAGCCGTAGATCGCGGTGTTGATGCCGATCACGTTGCCGTGGGAATCAAGCAGCGGGCCGCCGCTATTGCCGAAATTAATAGCGGCGTCGGTTTGAATCATGCCTTCGAGCGCGCGCCCGTTCTCGTCTTGAATGGACCGGCCAAGCGAACTCACCACACCCGTGGTCAAGGTGCCCTCGAGGCCGAAAGGATTACCGATGGCCAGCACTTTCTGGCCCACCTGAAGCGGGTCGGAGTCGCCGAGCCTGAGAACGGGCAGGCTCTCGCGCGGATCGATCTTGATCAGCGCGAGGTCGTTGCGCGGATCGCGGCCCAACAGGTGCGCCTTGTACTGCTTTTTATTGGCCAGCGTGACGGTAAGCTGCGAACCGCCCGAAATCACGTGAAAGTTGGTGAGGATGCGGCCATCGGGATTGATGATAAAGCCCGATCCCGTTCCTTTTTCGGGATACAGCTGGAAGAACCAGTTTTCACGCCACACGACGCTCGTGATGTTGACAGTGGCGAGATGAGCCGACTTATATATATCGACGTTGTTGGCTTCGTCGCTGGAAAATCCGGCTGTGGTGGCGGTAGAGGGTGAAGACCAGCCCGCAGCCGTTTTGCGCACGAACTGGCCGATGTTCCAACGCGACAGGGACGTGACGTAATAAAAGCCGCCCACCAGAATTAAGGCCCATAGTAGCGGACGTAGTCTCATTCTTCTAATCTCCGTAATGCGTCGTAGACTTCGCGAACGCGGCGCAAGGTCTCTTCCTTGCTGCCGGAGGTGTCTATCACATACTGCGCGAACTTACGCTTTTCGGCAAGCGGCATTTGCCGGCGCAGGCGCGACTGCACCTCTTCGCGATTCGTATGGTCGCGCTGGATGGCGCGCTCGATCTGCTGCTCTTCATCGCACTCCACCAGAATCACACGGTCGAAATTCTTGTAGTTGCCGGTCTCGATCAGAATAGCAGCCTCGACCACCACGATTCCTCGGGGATCGCTTTTGGCATAGCGATCGATCAGTATTCGCTCGCGCGCAAAAACGTGGGGATGCACCAGCCGGTTGAGCGCGGCCAGACGCTCGGGCTTGCCAAAGACCTCGGCGGCCAGGCGTTTCCGGTCAATGGTTCCATCAGCGTTGAGGATGGCTGGCCCGAACTCGCGGACGACATCTGCGTAAGCCTCGCCGCCGGGGAGCAGGATATCGTGGCCGAGCTGATCGGCCTCAATCAGGTGACAACCCAGGGCTGCCATCGCTTGTCCGACAAAAGTCTTGCCACAGGCAAGGCCTCCGGTCAGACCAACTTTTAGCATACGCCGGTGCGTCTTTCGGCGGACTCGATAGTGTTGACCATGAGCATGGCGATGGTCAAAGGGCCGACGCCGCCAGGCACCGGGGTATAAGCGCCCGCGCGTTCGACCACGTCGAGCGGGTGCACGTCACCTACGAGAAGAGTGCCCTTCTGGTCGAACGCCGCGAGCTTTTGGGCAGCGCCCGGCCTTCCAAGCGGGAAGATGCGCTCGACCTCCTTTCGGCTTTGGAGCCGATTCATGCCGACGTCAATGACGGTCGCGCCGCTTTTGATGTAGTCGCCGGTGATCATAGCGGCGCGGCCGATGGCGGCGACCAGGATATCGGCTTCGCGGCAAACGGCGGGCAGGTCCGGCGTTTTCGAATGGCAGATGGTTACCGTCGCATTTTCGTGAAGCAGCATGAGAGACATGGGCTTGCCCACGATGTCGCTGCGGCCCACCACTACGGCGCGTTTCCCCGCGATTGGAATGCGGTACCGCTTGAGCAGTTCTATGATGCCCGCGGGCGTGCACGAACGCGGCCCGGGACGGCCGGTAGCAAGATTGCCGACGTTGCATGGATGAAAACCATCGACGTCCTTATCCGGAGAAACCGTGAGCAGCACGCGTTTTGAATCCACCTGCGGCGGCAGCGGCATCTGCACCAAGATGCCATCGATCTCCGGACGCCGGTTCAGCTCTTCGACGATAGCGACAAGCTCCGTGGTCGAGAGCGTCTCAGGAGGCGTGATGGTTTCGCCGTGGATTCCGAGCTCGTGCGAAGTCTTGACCTTGCTGCGGACGTAAATTTCCGAAGCCGGATCGTGACCGACGAGCACTACCGCGAGGCCCGGCGGCCGGCCACGCGTGATCAGCCTTTCCACGCGCGGGCGGCATTCGTCTTTAATTTCGTCGCGGATGCGGTTACCGTCAAGGATTTGGACCATGTGATTTTAGTTCTTAAGCAGACCAACAATTGCCGGATAACACGGCTTCACTCGGCTCGCCGCCTCCGGCAGTCTCCTATTTCCCTGCCAATTTTCCCGACCGGAAGTCCGCAACAAACTGCTCTGGATGGTCCAGCTCTTCCTCAATGCGAGAGGATGGCCAGAGGAATTCCAATGACGGAAATACCAAGCAGCCAGAAGAGCATCCAGCTCCCCATGAACGCGTAGCGAACGATCTTTGGCACGTCTCCAATTTACCGGACCGCAGTCCGTTGCCGCACTACCCGCGCATCAGCCGGACGGCCTCGCTCAACGCGTTGCCGTTCTTCGTTTCGGCTTCCTCGGCGTGCTCGGGCCGCGTGTCGCCCTCACCGGGAGCGAGAAACAGGTTGGCCTCAAGACCGTGCTGGCGCGTATAGAGATCGTAATATCTGCCACGAGCGGCGAAGAGCAACTCATGCGTGCCGCGCTCGACTATGTGGCCGGCTTCCACCACCAGAATCTGGTCGGCACGCCGAATGGTCGAGAGCCGGTGCGCGATGACAAACGTGGTGCGCCCGCGCATCAGGTATGACAGCCCTTCTTGTATCAGCGCCTCGGATTCGGAATCCAGGCTGGAGGTTGCTTCGTCCAGAATTAAAATGCGCGGATCCGCGAGAATGGCGCGGGCGATCGAAACGCGCTGCTTTTGTCCACCGGAGAGTTTCACGCCACGCTCGCCGACGATGGTGTCGTACTTCTTTTCAAATGTTTCGGCAAATTCGTCCACCCGCGCGATCTTGCAGGCATCCATGATTTCCTGCTCGGTCGCATCGGGCCGCGAGAAGGCCACATTTTCGCGGATCGTGCCATCGAAGAGAAATGTGTCCTGCAAGACCACGCCGAGCTGCGTGCGGTAGGCGTCGAGACGCACTTGCGAGAGATCCACGCCGTCAACGCGGATCACGCCTTCCGACGGCACGTAAAAAGCCGAGATCAGGCCGATGATGGTGGATTTGCCCGAGCCCGAGGGCCCGATGAGCGCCGTCACGGTACCGGGAAGTGAATGGAACGACACGTCCATCAGCACGGGTTTACCGGGGTCGTAGGCGAAGCTGACGTGCTCGAAGGCCACTTCGCCGCGAATCACGCCCAGCGGAACCGTACGCCGCGCGTCTTCGTCCTCCGGGCGCTCGCGCATTACCTCGCGAGTTCGCTCGAGACCGGTGAGTGCTTCGGAGATCTGGGTCCCGATGGCCACCACCTGAAACACGGGCGCCACAAGGAATGCCAGGAACGCCGTGAAGGTCATGAGGCCGCCGATGGTGAGGGTCCCGGAGAAGATCTCGCGCGCGCCGACATACATCACAATGACGCCGACCACACCCATGACAACGGTCGCGCCCAGGCTCATCACCGAGGTCGCGGTCAGCGATTGCAGCACATTGTTCAGCAGCCTTTGCACACCACCGGCGAAAACCTGCGCTTCCCTGCCCTCCGCGTGATAGCCCTTGATGACGCGCACGCCGCCCAGCGATTCGGTCAGGCGGCCGGTTACCTCGGCGTTGATTTTCGCGCGCGCCCGGAAAATCGGACGAATGGTGCGGAAGGCTTTCCGGAGCGCCAGACCGAAAACTAGAATGAAGGCGAACGAGAGAGCCGTCATCAAAGGGCTGATCCGGATCAGGACTACCAGCGCGATCACCGCCGTAAAAACGCCGCCCACGAACTCGACCAGGCCCGTGCCGATCAAATTGCGCACGCCCTCCACGTCGCTCATGATGCGCGCTACCAGCGTGCCAGTTTTATTGGAATCGTAGTATGCGACAGGAAGCCGCCCGACGTGCTCCTGCACTTTTCGGCGCATTTCGGCGATCACGCGCTGACCAGCTTTCGAAAGCAGCTGCGTCAGCGCGAACGAAGTCACGCCCTGCAAAGCCGTCGCGCCAAGCACGGCCAGCACCAGCGGCACGAGCTTATCGGCATGCTGCTTACCAATGATGTCGTCAATAAAAAATTTCGTGGAATATGGCAGCACCAGCCCGGATGAACGGTTGATGGCCATCAGGATGAAGCCCAGCGCGATCAAGCCGCGGCGCGGGCGCACTAGCGCCCAGATGTCGGGCATGAGGGTCCTCAGGCGCTCGGATTGAGGGAGCTTCTCTTTTTCGCCGGGCAAATTAGGGCCGCATTTATATCTTACACGCGGCCGCGTGGCGCCTGCTCTGCATGCTCGGCTTGTTCGATGAGAGAGACGACGCCGGCACAGCCAGCTGCATGTGCCGCCAGGCGCGCGGCGTGCCCGTAGAAATTATCCTTCAGCTTCAGGTCGGGAGCTTTTTTCAGTAAGGCCGCGACGGTGGAAGTCTGGCAGTGGCCGATTGTGAATTTGTCGATATCGGGGACTCCGCTGACGGCGGCGGCGAGAGCGCTATCGCCGTCGGTGGTTTCCGCGCGCGGATCGGCGCCGTTGTCCAAGAGGAGTTGGACGATGTCGGCATAGCCGTAACCGGCGGCCATGATGAGCGCCGTGACGCCTCGGCTGCCACCGCGTGCGTTAGCGTCCGCGCCGCCTGCAAGCAACGCTTCAACCGATCCTCTCTGATTCTTGTGGATGGATGCATCAAGGGCGTCCAGCCGTTCGCGCCCCAGCGCTGATTCGGATCGGCGCCGGCGGCCAGCAGCGTGGCAATGGCTTTCGTGTCACCGGAGCGGGCCGCGCCGATGATTGGGTTGTCGGGCTGCAGATGGCAGCCGGCCAGGAAGGCGATAAAAGGGAAGGAAGCGAGGAGCCTCAAGCAAAAAACCTCCATCTATCGCCATCATAATACAAACTACTTTTAGATGTAAAGTGCAGACTAATGGCCGGCGCCGAGACGGCTGACTTCCTGTTCCGTGAGGGGCCTGTGCTTGCCGATGGGTAAATCGCCGATACGGACGCCGCCTATCGCCGTCCGCACCAGCTTTAGCACTTTGCTGCCCACGGCCTCCACCATACGCCGCACCTGCCGGTTGCGCCCCTCGGTGATGGTGATTTCGAGATGCGTGTACTTGGCGGCATCGCGTAGTCGCTTAACGATTGCCGGCCGCGTAGGGCCATCTATCAAGGTCACGCCCTTCCGTAATTGATCGATCTGTTCGTCGGTCAGCACGGTCGAAGCCTTCAGCTGGTAGGTCTTGGGGACCTTATGATCAGGATTCGTAAGCCTTTCGGCGAACTGCGTGTCATTGGTGAGGATCAACAGGCCGCTAGTATCCAGGTCCAGGCGCCCCACCGGCACCACCCATGCGCCTATGTCGGAGATGAGATGATAGACGGTAGGACGTCCCTCGGGATCTTGGTGGGTCGTGAGGTAGCCTTTGGGTTTATATAGGAGCAGGTAGATTTTCTTACCGGCGCGAACAGTTTTGCCGTCGAGCGTCACTTTATCCCGCGCAAAATCCACCCAATAATCAGGCGTCTGGATAGTTTTTCCGTTGACGCCCACGCGCCCAGCCGCAATCCAGCGCCGGGCTTCGGTACGTGAACCAAGGCCGGCTTTCGAAATGACGCGCTCCAGGGTTTTCAGGGGACGCTTCGCATTGGGCTTTGGAGGTGGAGCTCGCATACCTAAAAAACTACAGCAATTATGGTTCGCGAATCTCAACTGCATCCTTTATCGGAAAAGATATTGGTGCGCGGGGCGCGCCAGCTCATCACGCTGCAAGGCCCAGAAGGGCCGCGGCGCGGTGCAGCCTTGAATAGACTCGGGATAATCCACGATGGCGCGCTTCTTGTGCAAGACGGGAAGATTCTGGAGTTGGGACCGAGCCGGCGATTGGAAAACGTTATTGCGGCGCGCGGCGCGCGGGAGATCAATGCGGCTGGGCGCGTGGTCATGCCCGGATTTGTCGACAGCCGGATGCAGCCGCTGATCGCGGAATTAACACCGGGCGCTCCCGATGCCGGCGCACCTAATCCCCCGAGGCGTCCGCTGGCGGAACTCCAAGCCCTGCCTTCTGGACGGCTGCAGGCGAGAGCTGAGCGCGTGCTTGCCCGCATGGCGCGTCATGGCACGACTACGGTTTCGGCAGGCGTCCTTCTGGGGCTGGGCCGCCCCGCCGCCTTGAAGATGTTACGAATACTGGCAAACGCCGACGACCGGCCATTGAGCCTGATTCCAACGCTCCATTTTGCCCCGCCGGCTGAAGCGCAGTTCAATACGGAATCGGAAATAGTCTCACTCTGCAATCAGTGGCTGCCGTCCATCGCACACCGGAATCTGGCGCGGTTCGTGGAAGTGAACGGTGGTGGCGCCGAGATGCCGGTGGCGCAGCGATTCCTGGAGCGCGCCGAAAATCTCGGCCTCGGTTTGCGAATACGCGCGGGAGCGTCGACTCCCGCCCTGCGGCTGGCATTGGAACGGGATACCGCCGGCGTGATCTTAGATGACATCGCAGCCACCGAAGTTGAAGCGCTGGCCGAATCGCCGGCAACTGTTTTGCTCGCCCCCACCGCTCGCCGTTCCGCGTCTCATCTTTTGGCTCGCGCGCTCATCGACGGCGGGGCCGCCGTGGCTCTCACCTCGGGCTTCGGGTTTGAGCATGCCTCCACCTACAATATGCAGATGGTGATCGCGCTGGCCTGTTCCGAAATGGGCATGTCGGCGGCCGAAGCGATCGGCGCGGCGACCATCAACGGCGCCTGTGCGCTGGGGCTCGGAGACCGATGCGGCTCATTGCAGCCGGGCAGGCGGGCCGACCTGATCATGCTCAACGTCGAGGACTATCGTGATATCGCGTATCAATTCGGCGTCAATCACGTGCACCTGGTCGTGAAAGACGGCGCGATCGTTTACCAAGAGGGCGAGGTGGCGGGTTGCTCCGACAGATAGTCGAGTGCGTGCCCAATTTTTCCGAAGGCCGCGATCCCGCGATTGTGGCGCGCATCGCTGAAGCCATCGCACAGGTGCGCGGCGCAGAGGTTCTGGGACGGACTTGGGATTGCGATCACAATCGGTCGGTCATCACCTTCGCCGGCGCACCCGCGGCCGTGACGGAAGGGGCATTCCGCGGGATTGAATGCGCGGTGAAGCTTATCGATATGAACCGCCATCACGGCGTGCATCCACGCGTGGGCGCGGCGGATGTAGTGCCGCTTGTGCCTGTCGCGGGCGTCACCCTGGAAGATTGTGTCTGCCTGGCGGGCGAACTCGGCGCGCGTGTGTGGCGCGAGCTGCGCGTGCCGGTTTACTTGTACGAGGCCGCCGCGCGGCGCCCGGAGCGCGTCAATCTCGCCAACATTCGCCGCGGGCGCTGGGAAACGCTGCGCGATGAGATCGGTGTTCTGGCGGAGCGCGCACCCGATATCGGGGAGGCCCGGCTCCATCCGACGGCCGGCGCCTGCGTGATCGGGGCACGCAAGTTTCTGATCGCCTTTAACATCAACCTGGCGACCGGTGATCCCGAGATCGGGCGCCGTATCGCCAGAAAGATCCGGTTCTCATCCGGCGGGCTGCCCTGCGTGAAGGCGCTGGGCTTTTTTCTGGAATCGCGGGGGATCGCGCAAGTTTCGATCAATCTGACTGATTACGAAGTGACGCCGCTCTGTACGGTCATTGAAGCGGTGCGCGCTGAAGCGGAGCGGGCGGGTGTGGGGATAAAGGCGATGGAACTGATCGGGCTGATTCCGCGCAAGGCGATTGAAACTGCGAGGGGATGCGAACTGCAATTCGAGAATTTCAACGACGGGCTGATCGTCGAGCATCGTCTCGAGCAACTGCCGTATTAGGAAGCCCACAGGCCTTCCGCAAACAGCGCGACAGCCCTGCGCTACGATACAGGTAGTGCTGGTTACTATTGCCGAGCCCGCCAAACTTGCTAGACCGCGGTGGCTGCGCGCGCCGGCGCCGGTGGGCGACGGCTTCCACGAATTGAAGGCGCTCATCGATACGATGGAGCTGCACACGGTGTGCGAGAGCGCGGCGTGCCCGAATATCGGCGATTGCTGGAACCGGCGCACTGCGACGTTCATGATTCTGGGCAATGTCTGCACGCGGCGCTGCGGTTTTTGCGCGGTGCAGAAGGGCGCGCCGCTCGCCGTCGATTACGATGAACCGCGGCGTGTAGCCGAAGCAGCTTTCGCCATGGGACTGCGCCATGCCGTGGTGACCAGCGTCAACCGCGACGATCGCAAAGATGGCGGCGCCGAGTTGTTCGCGCTCACGATTCGCGCCATTCGCGAACGCATTTCGGGTTGTCGCGTGGAAGTGCTGGTGCCGGATTTTCAAGGCAGTCACGCGGCCATGGAAATCGTAATGGCCGCGCGGCCCGACATTTTGAATCACAACACTGAAACGGTTCCGCGCCTTTACCGCCAGGTGCGTTTGGGCGCTCGCTTTGAACGCTCGCTCGATATGCTGGCGTACGCCAAACAAATTTCCCCGGATACGCCGACCAAGTCGGGGCTGATGCTGGGGCTAGGCGAGACGATAGCGGAAGTTAGCGACGTCATGCGCGATCTGCGCGCGCACCAAGTGGACATCCTGACGCTCGGGCAGTACTTGCGGCCGTCGCCGCGTCATTTGCCGATTGTCCGTTACGTGCCGCCCGCGGAGTTCGACGAGCTACGCCATGCTGGTTACGAAATGGGTTTTATGCATGTGGAATCCGGTCCGCTGGTGCGCAGCTCGTTTCATGCATCAGACGCCATCGCGTAAATTCGGTTCACTCCAGCACATTGGTCTCGATCTTGCGTCCTTGCGGCGAAAACGCAGCAGGTGAAAAATAGTTAATGAACCAATAATTCGCAGGCGCCGCTCCAACTTCAATTCATAAGCGTGGAGAAAAGGAGTGTGTCTAAATGGCGGAAGTCGATGTTAAGAAGCAAACTGGCGAACCACAGCGCAGTCAGTCGCCTGAGCGCCAGCGGCAGAGCGAGCTGCAACGCCGAGGGCCTTACTCTTCCCTGTTCCCGGCAAATCCGTCGGAACTTTTCAACCTGAACCCGTTTGCGCTCATGCGCCGTTTTACCGAGGAGATGGACCGCGCGTTTCAGAGCGTGAGCGGACGGCGCGAGGAATCGGCGCTATGGTCTCCCGCGGTCGAGGTCAGCGAGCATGACGGCAAGATTGAGGTAGTCGCCGATCTGCCCGGCGTCAAGGAGAATGACGTCAAAGTGGAAGTCACCGACGAAGGCCTCGTTATTCAAGGCGAACGCCGGCGCGAGCACGAAGAAAAGGGCGAAGGATTCTACCGTTCAGAACGCACCTACGGGCAATTCTATCGACTGATTCCCCTGCCCGAAGGCGCCAACCTGGACCAGGCGCGCGCGGAATTCCGCAATGGTGAGTTGCGCGTCGGCATTCCGGTGCCCGAGCAGCAACGCAAAGTGCGGCAGATTCCGATCAGTTCGTCGCCGGCAGAGCGAAAAGAGGCCATGTCCCAGGCCGCAAGCGGACAGCAAGGCCAGGGCCGCCGGGCCGGTTAGTCAGAATAACATTCGCCGGTTGCAGGCTGGATAATGAGTGAAAGGAACGCCGCTTCGTTTGGCACGGGGCGGCGTCACCTGAAAGAGGGTAGCTTTATCGGTATCGCGTCCATCAATCCAGCCACCGGTGAAACGCTGCGCACCTTCGCGCCGCTTGACGATTCACAGATCGAAGCCAAACTCGCACGAGCGGCTGCTACTTTTCCGATTTATCGCCGGACAACTTTTGCCGACCGCGCCCGCATGATGCTGGCCGCGGCGGACATTCTCGAAAAAGAGAAAACCACGTTCGGACACATCATGACGTCCGAAATGGGCAAGCTGCTCAAAGCTGCCGTCGATGAAGCGGTCAAGAGCGCGTGGGGCTGCCGCTATTACGCGCAAAACGCCGAAGCATTCCTGCGTGACGAGCCGGTTCATACCGAAGGCGGGACAAATTACGTCCGCTATCAGCCGATCGGCGCGATCCTGGCCGTCATGCCCTGGAATTTTCCCTTCTGGCAGGTGTTCCGGTTCGCCGCGCCCGCGCTGATGGCCGGCAACGTGGGTCTGCTGAAGCACGCCTCGAACGTGCCGCAGTGCGCGCTGGCCATCGAAGATATTTTACGCCGCGCCGGTTTCCCCGAAGGTGCGTTTCAGACGCTGTTGATCGGCTCCCAGCAGGTACAGCGCGTGATCGATGACTCGCGCATCGTGGCCGCGACGCTCACCGGCAGCGAGCCCGCCGGCATGCAAGTGGCGTCTCAAGCCGGCAAGCGCATCAAGAAAACGGTGCTGGAACTGGGCGGCAGCGATCCGTTCATCGTAATGCCGAGCGCCGACATGGCGGCGGCGGTCAGCACTGCCGTGAAAGCGCGCACCATCAACAACGGCCAGTCGTGCATCGCGGCCAAGCGCTTCATCGTTGTGAACTCCGTGGCCGATGACTTCGAGCGCCGCTTCGTGGACGCCATGCAGTCGCTGAAACTGGGCGATCCAACTGACGAAACGACCGACGTTGGGCCACTGGCCACACCGCAGATCGTGGACGATCTGGACAGGCAGGTGCGCAAATCCGTCGCCGCGGGCGCGCGCGTCCTCACCGGCGGCAAACGGCTCGACGGCCCGGGCAACTTTTATGCGCCCACGGTTCTGACGAACATTCCGGAGCCGGCGCCAGCCTATCGCGAGGAGTTATTCGGTCCGGTGGCCGCGCTGTTTCGCGTGCCCGATATCGACGCCGCCATCCGCCTGGCCAACGATACGCCATTCGGCCTGGGCGCCAGCGTCTGGACCGGCGATGAACACGAGCGCGACCGTTTCATCGACGAAATCGAGGCAGGACAGGTTTTTGTGAACGGGATGGTCGCCTCCGACCCGCGCTTGCCGTTTGGTGGCGTGAAACATTCGGGCTACGGACGCGAGCTGGGCATCTACGGCATTCGCGAATTCGTCAACATCAAGACCGTCTCCATTAGGACTGTGGCCGCGAGGAAAACCGCCGACGCTAGGTAACATTGATCACGCCACTCTGCAATCAGACCGGAAAGCATTCGACGACAAAATAGCCCGATGGCTGCTGCCCGGCGGCCCGCACCTCAAGCCCCGCTTGACGCGCAATTTCCCGGAACTCAGCCACGGTGCGCCGCTTGCCGCCCACCAGCACCGTCTCGACCTCCAGGCTTTTGGGCGCGTCGTCCGGCCCTACGCTCTTGAGTACCACAACGCGACCCGCGGGCCGCGCCGCCTCGGCACAACGGCGCAAGATTGCGGCTGCTTCACGATCGGGCCAGTCGTTCAAAATGCCTCTCAGCAGATAGAGATCGGCGCTGGCCGGCAGCGGGTCGAAAAAGCTTTGCCCCACGATCGTGACACGATCCATTACGCTTGCGGCCCGAAACACTTCGCCAGCGCGGGCCGCAGTTCTTGGCAGATCGACCAGCGTCCCGTGGATCATGGGCCGGGCGCGCAGGACCGCAGCCAGCATCGCGCCCGCACCTCCGCCGACATCGACCAGGGTCCGCACCGCCTCCCATCCGCCGGTGATTTGGAAGTCGGGGTTGAACGCGCCGTGCCCTGCCGGGCCGATGAGCGCGTCGAAGCTCGCCGCAACGTCCGGATGCGCGGCCAGGTCCTCCCAGAATGGCAATCCGAAATGTTCGTGGTAGGCAGGAGCGCCTGTGCGGACGTAAGAGAGCAGCGTGCCCCAGGCATAGGCCATGCGGCCGCCGATCTTGTCGAGATCCAGGCCCAGATGCAGCGCGGGATCAAGCAGCCCGCGCGCGGCTTCATTAAGTGCGAACCGGCTGGGCGCCGTTTCCTGAAACACGCCCTTGGTCACTAGATGCCCGATCACTCTGTGGAGTGCGTCGGCGTCGCAGCCCGCCGCCGCGGCAAGGCTACCGATCTCCGCGTGCCCGGCGGCGATGTGCTCGGCGATTCGCAGCGTCGCTACCACGTGGAGGCACCAAGGGGTGCGGAGATCGCTGAGCGCGCTGAGATCGGCGCCTTCCTGTTCCGGCATGAATCTTGCTACCTCCAACGGCTTCGTAGGGCCGCCGGACCATTCTCGCAAACGCGGCCGCACCTGTTCACTAAACAATATCCCCCGCGAGGTTAACCCTCGGTTAGCAGAACGCCGTTCACCAAAGCGAGCACAATTCTTGGCAGCCAGGAGCGCGTCTATCGGTTACGATTTGTTATAGGGGCGTTCGGCCCTGCCGGTAAGACTGTCTCGAGGAGGAAGAGATGCGGAAGAGAATTCTATTCGTGGTGACATGCGCCGCGCTGACCTTGGGAGGCCTCGAGGCCAAGCATGGTCATGGTCACGATGACGACGATTATGGCCACGATCGCGAATTTCGAGGGCACTATCACGATGATTACGATCGGGACCACGACCGCTTCGAGCATCGACGCAATTTGCCACCGGGCCTCGAGCGGCAACTCGTACGCAACGGCCATCTGCCGCCGGGGCTCGAAAAGAAAATGCATCCCGTCCCCGACGAGATCTGCCGGCGGCTGCCTCCGCCACCTCCGGACTGCGTGCGCGGTTATTATGGCGGCCACGTGATCTTCTACAACCCGCACACGTCGGTCATCTTCAACGTGTTCGCGGGCATCACGATTTCACGCTAGTAACATCATTCGGGAGGCGCGCGCGCAACCTGTTACAATCCTAGTTTATGTTCAAAGGATTGGAGCACACGGCGATCGCTTCGCCGGATCCCGAAAAACTAGCCCGCTGGTATGTCGATCACCTCGGCTTCGCCATCAACTATACGTACGCCGGCAATTATTTTGTGAAGGCAGCCAACGGGACGATGCTCGAAATCATTCCGTCCGAAGGGCCCGCGGCGCCGCAGAAGATGAAGGACCCCGGCATCCGGCATCTCGCTATCCAGGTGGACGATTTTGACGCCGCGCATGCCAAATTGAAGCAGCTTGGAGTGAAGTTCGTCACCGAACCTTACGCCACCCAGGGCAACCGCCTGGTGTTTTTTGCCGACAGCGACGGCAATTTCCTGCACTTGATTCACCGCGAAAAGCCTCTCCCGTAACCCCGGTTTCTTGTGCTGCGCCGCGTTTTCAAAGCGTTTCACTATCGCGATTTCCGCCTGCTGTGGTTCGGCGCGTGTACGTCGAGCATCGGCACCTTCATGCAGTCGGTGGCGCAGAGCTGGCTGGTCCTGGACATTTCCAAATCGGCCCGAATGCTGGGGCTCGACGCGTTCCTGGGCAACATTCCGATCTTTCTCTTTTCGCTGGTTGGCGGCGTGGTGGCGGACCGCGTCAGCCGGCGACGGCTGCTGCTGGGCTCGCAGTGGGTGCAGCTGACCTGCGCCTTCACCCTGGCCGGGCTCTTCGCAGCGCACCTGGTCCAGGTGTGGCAAATTCTCTGCCTGTCGTTCATCGTGGGCACGGCGCAGTCTTTCGGCGGTCCGGCGTATTCGGCGCTGGTGCCGACTCTGGTCGAGAAGGAAGACCTGCCGAACGCCATTGCGCTCAATTCGATTCAGTTCAATCTGGCTCGCGTGATCGGGCCAGTGCTGGGCGGATTCGCCCTGACCAAGTGGGGCCCGACCTGGTGTTTTTCCCTGAACGGCGTATCCTATATCGCGGTGATCATTTCGCTCCTGATGCTGCACATGAAGTTTCCCTCGCAGCGGACAGGTGAATCTATTCTCACGGGCATGAAACAGGGTTTCGGCTTCATTCGCAAACAAGGCGCGATGGAGGCGCTGATCTTGCTGGCGTTTTGCATGACGGCGTTCGCCTTTCCCATGATCATCTTCCTGCCGGTTTTCGCCAGGAACGTGTTCCACGGCGGACCGGAGGTGTTTACTTATATGCTGGCGTCGTCGGGCCTGGGCTCAGTGGTCGGAGCCCTGATCGTCGCGGCGCTAGGTAACGTGCACAACAAGGGCCGCATCGCATTACTCATGCTGGTCTGCATGGGTTCGGGCATGGCGGGTTTCGCGATTTCGACGAATTTGATCTTCAGTTGCGGAATGCTGTTCTTTTCGGGCGCGGCGCTGCTCTCGGCCTTTGCGATGATCAGCTCGCTCGTGCAGCTGATCACCGCCAACGAGATGCGCGGCCGCGTGATGAGCGTCTATAACGTGGCGTTCCGCGGCGGCATGCCGTTTGGCAGTATCGCATCCGGCTGGCTAATTCCGATTTTTTCGGCCCCAGTGGTGATTGCCGCCAACGGACTGCTCCTGGTGCTGCTGGGCGTGTATTTCCTGACGGTGCAGCGCCGCGTGGCGGCTCTGTGACGCGCGCGGCGCATGCTATCTTGTCCGCGGCCTTGCTTGTCAGGGCTTTGCCCGCGGCACCCGAGGGCCTCGAAAAAGCACGCGATTTGGAAGACCGGCCACGACTCGAGAACCTATTGGCTACCCTGACCGCCGCCGCGGAGAAAGCGCCAAACGACGCCGCTGCACAATACCAGATGGCGCTGGCTGCGTCGTATCTGGCCGAAGTCTCGCTGGAACTGCGCGATAAGGGCGCCGCCGAGCACGCAGCGAAGGCCGGCCTCCCCGCCGCCGAGCGCGCCGTCACTCTCAAGCCGGATAACGCCGAATATCATCGCCTGCTGGGCGCTCTTTGCGGCCAGGTGATCCCCGCCAACGTTTTGCTCGGCATGAGCTACGGCAAGCGCGCGGAAGAGGCTATCGAAAAGGCCATCGCGCTCGATCCCAGGTCCTCCGAAGCCTACCTGTCGCGCGGCATCGGCAATTATTACAAGCCTGCTGTTTTCGGCGGCGGCCCGGAGCTGGCCATTCGCGACATCCGGCGCGCCATCGAGCTCGACCCGAAGTCGGCGGGAGCTTATCTCTGGCTCGGCCTCGCGCTGCGCAAGACGCATCATAACGCGGAGGCGCGGGAGGCGTTCACGAAATCGCTCGAATTCAATCCCAACCGGGTCTGGACCCGGCAGCAGCTGGATAAGACGCCTCCCTCATGAAGCGGCTTCTGGTGACCTCGGCGATCCTCGGGATCACGCTGCTCAATTTTTTCCAATTCCCCGGCCACACCTGGCTGCAATCCGACACCCAGATCTACATGCCGATCCTGGAGCGCTTGTGGGACCCATCGGCGATGCAGAAAGACCTGATCGCCGGACATCCGCACGTCGCGTTCACGCTCTATGACGAAACAGCCGTCACGCTACGGAAAATCACCGGTCTGGATTTCCGCCAAGTGCTGCAATCCGAGCAATTTGTTTTTCGGGGACTCGGAATCTGGGGCGTCTACCTGATCGCCACCGCGCTGGGGCTTTCGGAATTGACGGCGCTGATTGTCGCCGCTGTTTTCTCGCTAGGCGCCACGATCATGGGCCCGGCCGTGCTGGTCTTCGAGTATGAGCCCGTACCGCGCGGGTTTGCCGTGCCGCTCATTTTCCTGGCTCTCGGATTGATCGCGCATAACCGTTACTTGGGCGCGGGCGTGGCAGCGTCGGTGGCGTATCTATTTCATCCGCCGACGGTCGCGCCATTCTGGGCGGTCTATTTCGTGCTGGCCCTGCGGCCATCGAAACCGGAGTTGATGCGCCACCGGCTGACGGCGCTTTGGGCGCTTGCTACGGCCGTAATCGTGCTGTTCATTGCGGCGCGCTACCAGGCAGGTCCGGGCGCGACGCAGGCGTTCTTCACGCGGCTCGATCCGCACCTGGTGGAATTGCAGCGCCTGCGCACCTCGTATAACTGGATCTCGCTCTGGTGGAAACAGTGGATCGGACACTACCTGTTTCTTTACGCGGCTACAGTGCTGGCCTGCTGGCGCCTCAAGAATGATGTGCCGCAGGGGTTGCATTATTTTCTGGTCGGACTCCCGCTGCTCGGTATATTAAGCCTGCCGGCATCGTACCTGTTGCTCGAGAAGATACGCTGGGCGCTAATTCCTGAAATCCAGCCGGTCCGGGCGCTGCTGTTCGTGACGGCGCTTGCCATGATTCTGGGCGCGGTGGCGGCGGCAAAGGCCGTTACAAGCAAACATTACGCCGAGGCAGTGGGATGGCTCGTGCTGGCTTTCCTTCCTCCGGTAAATCGTGAAATCGGGTGGCCAACGTGGAACCGCGTGGGCGTGCTGCTCGCCGTTGCTCTGTTGACTGGGGCTGCGTTTTGGGCAGTGCAATCCAGCCGCCGCTGGTTGATGCCCGCCGCCATGGCAGCCATGCTCATTCCGTTCTTTGTGATTCCGTCCTGGGGCCGGATGCGGAATTATCCGATGGAGCATTTTCCCGAACTCACACGGCTTTCGCAATGGGCCCGGGCAACAACACCCGAGGCCGCGGTGTTCCTTTTCCCGGACGCCGACCAGGCGCTCTACCCCGGAATTTTTCGCGCCGAGGCCATGCGCGCGGTGTATGTCGACTGGAAAGCCGGCGGGCAGGTCAATTTCTTCAAGGACCTGGGCGAGGAATGGTGGTCGCGCTGGCAGAGAACCATGGCCGCGCCGTTTGATCCGAAAGACGTCGCCAGCTATCGCGGTCTGGGTATCGACTACTACGTGTTGCAGCCGAAGAACCGGCTGGAGAGCGTCAAGCCTGTATTCGAGAATGGCCGCTTCCTGGTGTACCAGACCGGCGCGCTTGTGCAACGATGACGGGTGCGTTTGGTGATCGATTCGGCGCCGCATCCTAGTCCGATGGTTCATAGCGCAGAGCCACGCCGATTTTGGCGGGATCAGGGCCGTTCCGGCCGCACGTTGAACAGCCTTTACCGAATGGCCACCGTGACATTCGTACTGAAACTGCCGACATGCAGGACGAGCGGCCAAGTTCCCGACGCCACTCCCGCCGGCAATTTCAAATTGATCTGCATCAGTCCGGCAACGTATCCTGGTGCGGCGCCCGCGTACAAGACGCCCGCGTTCTTCCCGCCGACCGTCGCCGAGACCGTCAGCAACGGCTTCGGCCAAGTCGATGCCGGGCCATTGGCGAGCTTGCCATCCACGCCCGCCGGTCTGGTTTGACCTTCGCCGGTTGCGTAGACGACCAGCACTGAACCGGCGGCGGCCGGGTGCGCGGGTGTATTGGCGCTATAGTCCTGATTCAGCACGATGAAAATACCGGGCGCGGCGGCAGCCACGGGCAGCGTCTGCGGCGTCGTCGACGTTCCGTCGATATTGACCGCAATGCTCGTCGAGGCCTTGCCGTCGATCTCGTACGGCGCGACCACGTTGATCTGCAACGGCGATGCATAGATCACCGGCCCGGCCGTACCGTCGAACGTCACCTTGGCATCGGCGTTGAATCCGGATCCGAAGATTGACAGGATTTCGCCAGGTGCAATCGGGCCGGGCGCGAAACTACCGGCGTTGACGACGGCGTTCACTATGGGTGCGGCGGTCGAGCGGACGGCGGCCGAATCCGGCTGCGCCATGAGTGATGATTCTGCTACCGCCTCGAAATCCGACCCCTGCAGTTGCGTAATCTGGTGCAGCGTGTCGTTATCCCAGCGGTCGTCTGGCGCGCCGCCGATGTACCAGGAAGAACCGTTGTCCGCCAGAATCATGCCGTACTTCTTGAGACCGCGCAGGATCACCTGGACTGTGGGGGCATATCCCGCAATGTCAAAACCCGCCTTCAACCGGAACCGCTGGCCCATGGGCGGATAGTTCAGCGCTGACAAATCCGACGCCTGGTGCCTGGCCGGCCAAAGGTAGGTGTTGCGCGTCTGCGGCGCGGTGAAGCGCACGGCGTGCTGGATCTCACCGCCGGCCACTTCGTCATACCGCAGTAAACCAGGGAAAATCGGTAGACCGGCCGCGTCGGCCGAAGTCCAGCCGGCGGGCCGCAATGCGTTCGATTTCAGGTCGAAGATCGCACCCGACCCCGCGTGCCAGCTTCCGTCTGATTGTGGATACGCCGCATACAGCTCATAAAGCATACAGTTGTCCCGATCCACGACCAGGACGTGGCGGTCACCCGTACTTGCCGAGCCGCCTTCGATGGGCGCGTTAGACGGAACCGGGTAGCCGCCGTGGTCGCTCTCGGAATCGTAGTCGAAGGTGACGGCCACCTTTGCCTGCGTGCCGGGAACGGTGATGAATGGAATGCCGATAGGTCCGCCGTCCCAGAGGCCTGAGCCGAAATCGGGATGCGCGGGCTGGGTGGCGCCGATTGTGGCTACATAGCTGTTCGAGTTTACGTCGACCGGGAGCCTGTCAACCGGAGCATTCCAGATATTGTTCGCCGGAAAGACGGCGCAACCGGCGATTTTTGGCTGAGCCTGAGCGGCAATTATGACAGTCGCCAGCCCAAACGCGATTAATCCGATACGCGCAGCTAGACAACATGCTATTTTACGGTGCAGCGGATGCAGGTTCACCTTTTGCGCCATGGAACAGCCGAAGATATTAAGGCTGGCAGCGGCGACTTTGCAAGAAAGCTGACGCTGGCAGGCCGCGAAGAGGTGCGCCACGCCGTTGAGCGCGCCCGGCCGGCGATCGCCCCTACCATGATCTTGAGCAGCCCGTTCGCCCGGGCCGTGGAAACGGCACAGATTGTCGCCGAAGTCGCTGGTTACACTGGGAATATCGTGCGTACCGAGGCCCTCGAGCCCACGGCTTCTCCACATCAGGTCTGGCAGGAAATTCGCAGCCGGCCCGATGAATCGCAGATTCTGCTCGCCGGCCATGAGCCCCTCCTCAGCCAGTTGACGGCTTACCTGCTGAACTGCCCGACCCTGCACGTTGACATGCGAAAGGCCACGCTGGTGCGCATCGACATAGACCAGTTCGCAGGCAAGCCGTGCGGCGTCCTCAAGTGGTTTTTGCCGCCTGATCTACAGGGCGGTTAGCGAACGGCGACGGTTGCCCCGGCCCGTTGGTTCAGGTCCGCTGACACCGTGAGCGGTTTGCCGGGCTCGACCACGATATCCTGCCGCCAGGTTGGCAGTCCATCAGCGTCGACCTTTACCGTGTAAGTCCCGGGCATCAACCGGGTGGTCACAGGGGTTCTCCCAGCGGCCTGGCCCCAGAACGAAACCATTGCGCCCACTGGCACTGAAGTAATTGTCACCGGCACAAGCGGAGAGACAGGCGGCGCGGGCTGGTCGGCTTTCGCGGCGGCATTATCGGGCTGATCGACGTCCACGTAGTGCACCTGCTTGCCCGTGCGGGATGCAAGAATCGGTTCAACGGGCTGAAATTCCGGCCGCGAGACTTCGAAAATAGCCGCTTCGCCTGCCCCGTTTTCGCCCTTGAAGCGAATGCTCAGCAGCTGCGTAGGCTTCTTGCCGACCTTCGGCACCCAGCTTACGAGCACCGAAAGGTGCGCCTTCACGCCGGCCTTGTCGGTAATCTCCATGCTGGTAATGCGGTCGTAGGGAAGCTTGAACGTTCCGCCCTCGTAGTTGAAGCGGAATTCTTTGACGTCTTCCACGTTGATGGAGCCATCAGTGCCGTTCGGGATCGCCGCCGAACCGCTCACGTAAGTCGCGGCAGGGTTCGGAACCGAAGCCGGCAGCAGGGCTGAAAACAGCACGAGTGAGACAAGCAGAGCCGTGTATTTCATCTTATAAGGGTGAGGCTTGCGGCCTGAGGATTCAATTGACTAAAAGTAAGCTAACTCGTGGTATGTCGAAGGTTAACAAACTAGGGCAGGTGCCCCTGCCTGGGTAACCTTTAGTCCGGCAGCAGGCTAAAATCTTGAAACACTAGCCAGCGGCTTCCCCGCCGTAGAAGATTTGCGCGGCGTCCAGCGAGTCGTACGATTATAGAAGGCCAGTCCTCATGAACCTGTTCTCCGACGAGTTCCGGCGCAACCCGTATCCGCTCTACGATCAACTGCGAGCCAGCTCCCCGGTGCTGCGCGTACCGCCGCCGTTCGACGCGTGGATGATCTTCGACTATGACGGCGTGAAATGGGCGTTGAACGATCACGAAACATTCAGCTCGCGCGTTCCGGCGCCGCAGTGGTTCATCTTTTTCGATCCGCCGGAGCATACGAAGCTGCGAGCGCTCATTTCGCGGGCTTTCACGCCCCGGATGGTCGCGAACCTCGAGCCGCGCATCCGCCAACTGTCGCTCGAACTTCTGGATCAGACCATCGAGCGTGGCGAGATGGACCTCGCCGCCGATTTCTCCATCCCTCTGGCGCTGAAGGTCATCGCGGGAATGATCGGCATCCCCAGCGCCGACTGGCTACGGTACCGGCAGTGGAGCGATGTGATCATGCGGTTGAGTTACGCGCGATCCGGCGGCGAGGAGGCGGAGCGTGCCGGGCGCGACTTCAAAGCTGTCACGGCTGAAATGAGCGCGTACCTTGCCGACATGATCCACGAGCGGCAGAAGGCTCCGCAGGACGACCTGCTGACGAATCTTGTCGAGGCTGATGTCAACGGCCAACGGCTATCCCCGCAGGAGATTCTCGGTTTCTTTCAACTCCTGGTGGTCGGCGGCCAGGAGACCACCGCGAACCTGATCAACCATGCGGTGCTTTGCCTGCTGGAGCATCCGGACCAGCTGGCAAGACTGCGCGCGGAGCCGGCGCTACTGCCCTCCACGATAGAGGAAGTCCTGCGCTACCGGTCGCCACTGCAGTGGGTGATGCGCGCGCCGCGGCGCGATATCGAGGTGAACGGCCATGCAATCCCGGCGGGAAAGCTCGTGCTGCCGATGATCGGTTCGGCGAATCGCGATCCCCGCCAGTTCGACGCGCCCGACAGTTTCGATATCGGTCGCAATCCCAATGCGCACATCGCATTCGGCCACGGCATTCACTTCTGCCTGGGGGCGGCGCTCTCGCGCATGGAAGCCAGAATCGGCCTTACGGACTTGTTGGAGCGATTCAAAAATTTCGAACTAGCCGGCGATCAGCCGTGGGAGCCGCGTCAGGCATTGAACGTGCACGGCCCCGCACGCTTACCGATTCGCTTCGAGGCGGATCGGGGCGCTGCGGCGTAGGTTCTTACCCCTCGCGCTCACGCTCCCTGCTGCTTGGCCTTGCGGGCCTCGGCCGCATCGTAGCTTTCGCCGTAGATGGATGGCACTTTCGCTCCCATGGGCCGCAGATAAGTCGACAACTGGCCGCGATGGTGGATCGAGTGATGGAGCAGAACATTCAGGTACATCACCGCGGGCAGTTGGAAAATGCCTCGGAAGTCCACGATCTTGAGCAACTGGTCGTTCGACAGTTTCGTGAGCTTGTCGAAATGAGCCGCGAAGTTGTCTGTGTACCAGGCTGTCAGATCTTTGGAGTTCTTGATGGAATCCGGGCGAGGCCTGGGGCTGAAATCAAACGCGCCAGCCGGCACCGCTTCCATAAAGCGCATCTCCGTGGAGACGATGTGCCAGGCCAGATCCAACGCGCTTTTCGAGACTCCGTCCGGACGATAGTCGCTTTTGTCCATAGGAATCGCTTCAATGACGCTCTTGGTGATGCGCTGCTCGTTCTTTAGCCCGGGGAGATAGACCCCGTTGAGCAGGAAATTAGCTTGTTCGGCTTGGATGGGTTGCATGGAACCAGGATAGCTCAGCGGCGTCTGGCTAAAATGTGACTCCCGCAAGAGGAGCACCTTCAGCGGCCAAAGGTTCATATTTTGGTCTAAAGGTTCATGTCTTGGTCTAAAGGTTCATGTTTTGACGGAGGGCAGGAGCAACAACGACCGCCGGAATCCAGAATGAAAGCCCGCCCCACCGCGATCCAATACAGTCTGTTTCTCATCGCGTTCCTCCCATCGGGTCAAGAACAAAAGCATTCGCAAAGCATACGAGTTGAGCCTCCGGTTCCGGGAGTGATGCCGTTGAGATCGACGAATGACGATAGGGTCGGTACGAGGGACCGGGATCGGAGCATGACCAGACCCAGGAGTACAGAAACTCTGAAGAGATCCCCGAATCTGGACTGGACCGTTGGGACAGACAGTGCTGCAAAGTGCATAAGGCCCAGTGACGGTGGCCGAACCATCCTGATAAATGGAACACTGTGAAGGGGTCTTTGGCGTTCTAAGCGGCTTAGTCCCGCTATTTGGCGCGTTCAACCTGCTGAGTGACTACGCCGGAAGTGCATGCGAGGCTTCCAGCCCGGTGGGATTATCCAGTGTTCCTTCTCAAACAGGTGGTGGCAGACGGGCATCAGCACGGTGACCAGGATCAGCGCTAAGACGTTTCCCTGCATGGCCGAAAAATATAATGTTAGGGGTGGGCACAGGCTCATCCAAAGAAACGGAGTGTAATCGCTTAACTCATGAAACCCTGGGCCGCCCGCCAGAGTTCCAGCGAATCCCATCAGCCATGGTCCGGTAAGCCAGATGCCAATCAGGGCAAAGAGGGCCGAAGATGGGCCGCCGTCGTTTACTTCCTGTTGTTTTCTGTACCAAGTGGCAACTCCATACACGACCAACAAGGCGAGAGGGCAAGCGAACGTGATCACCGCGAAGAAGGTGTTCATTGACTTCATTCGCGGAAATAAGAGGACGTTGGGCGTCCAGAATGATATCCCACCGATCAACACACTGGCCAAGACGAGCCAAAAGTTCTTCATGAAATTCCCTCTCCAATCACGAGAAAGAACATGCCCCCAAACCAGCGGCGCGAGCACTCCACAGCTCGACCAAGCGTCGCAGACCACACAGCGCCCTCCGCAGTTCGCACTTGCCTCGACTGCAAAGTGAACTCCAGCGGAATTGCTTCGATAACGCTTTTCTTGATGCGCTGCTCGTTCTATATTCGGGGAAATACACCCGTTCAGCAAAGACTCAGCTTGTTCGGCTTGGATTTGTTTGCACGAATCCAGGATATCTCAGAGGCTTGCTGGTCTTCTGAAGCCCCGGCTGTACCGCAGTTCACTTTGCGGTCGAGGCAGGCGCTGTTGGCGGTGGGGGCTGCGCGATCGCCGGCAACTGAATGCCGTCGCCATATTTTGCTACTTCAGGGATACTGATGGGCAGGTGGCCGCGAATGGGGATTTCGCCGAACAGGGCTTTGACCGCAGCCAGCTCGGCGGGGGCGACCGTGCTGTAGGTCGCGAGATACGCGGCGACTTTGGGGAAGCTGCGCAGAAGATATGGGTTGCCCAAGGCCACGAGCGTCACCGGTTTGCCGGTTGCGATTAGCGAGTCGATGACTTTCGAAAATCCGGGCGAGAGGCCGACATTCCCGCGGCCACCGGCTACGGAGACGAAGGCTCCCACAACCGTGGTGTCGCAAAAGCCCATGCGGGTGACTGCAACATCCATGGCGGCGTCGGGCAGTGAGGGATCGAGCGACAGCACCAGCGCGTCGGGGTGGCGCTTGTGAATCTCCTGCGTAAACACCAACCCTTCATTGGAGTAGTGGCCCTCCGCCAGCATCAGGAAGCAGGTTTTCGCGGGCGCGCGCAGCGGCACTTGTGCGGGATCGTTCTTGATGAGCGTGACCGCGCGGTCGGCCACCGACTGGGCTTTCTCGTTGGATTCGGGCGAATTGATCACGTCGGCGATGCCCTCCAGATCCACCAGGCGGCCACGATCGAGACCGACTTTGATCTTCGCGGCCAGCACGCGCGCCACGCTTTGCTCGATGCGCTTCTGCGAAATGCGTCCATGACGCACAGCCAGCAGGATGGCGTTCACGGCGGCCTCTGCGTCGGGCGGCATGAGGACTACGTCGGCGCCCGCCTCGATGGCGCGCACCGAAGCATCGGCGGGGCCGTAGGCCTTCACGATGGCGCCCATGTCCATGGCGTCGGTGACAATCAGGCCGCGGAAGCCCATTTGTTCCCGCAAGAGCTTGGTCAGAATGGCGGGTGAAAGCGTCGAAGGCACGTCGCCGGTGTTCAGGGCCGGCACGGAAATGTGCGCGGTCATGACGGAATCCACACCCTTGGCGATGGCAGCGCGGAACGGGGCCAACTCCACATCGGTCAAATGCTTCAGGTCTGCGGTGATAACGGCCAAGCCGAGATGGGTATCGGTGGCGGTGTCGCCGTGGCCGGGAAAATGTTTCGCGGTGGTCAGCACCAGGCTACGGCGGTTGGACTCGGCGCCTTCGATGAAAGCTTCCACATTTCTCGTCACTACCTGTGGGTTTTCGCCGAACGAGCGGATGTTGATGATGGGATTATCGGGATTGTCGTTGACGTCGGCGTCGGGATAGAAAATCCACTGGACGCCCAGCGCGCGCGACTCGCGGGCCGTCACTTCTCCTTCATATCGCGTAAGCGACGGGTCTCCGGTGGCGGCGAATGCCATGGCGTGCGGGAAGACTGTCGTATCGTTCACGCGCATGGACGCGCCGCGCTCGAAATCGCCCGAAACCAGAAGCGGCAGCCGGCTGAGACGCTGCATGCGGTTGATGAACGACGCCAGTTCGTGAGGTTCGGCGCGTTGCACCAGACGTCCCTGCGCCACGTTGACCAGGATGAGCCCGCCCACGTGCACATCGCGAATGAGGTGGACGAACTTGCGGTATTCGCGTGTGCTGGTGCTCATGGAGTGGCCGGAGAACGGAATCATCACCAGCTGGGCAACCTTGTCGTGCAGGCTGAGCGATTTCATCCAACGGTTGACGCTTCGTTGAGTGCCGCGATCGACGGGGGCCGCGGGCGCGATCCACGCCGCCATCAGAGCCAGGAAAAGAATGAAAGAAGATAGTCTCATCGTGGACAGGATGTGAGCGTTACTGTGGAGGCGCGTTCGCCTCAATTGAAAATAGCGCACAGACAGACGCTGCGGGGGGAGCTTACCGTGCCGGCCTGGACGCACGGCTATCCGACGCTGCTGGCTTTTTTAGTGTTCGGCAAATGCTCGGATTCGGCCGGCTTGCGGGGCGGCTGCCGGCTGAGCAAACGGCGCACCGATCGGATCAGAAATCCCACCTCGCCCGCGCTTTTCGAGAGCACGATATCGGCGCCGGTCGATTTTTCGGTCAGCCCCAGCGGTTCTACGAACCCAGACAGCAGGATGATCGGCAGATCGGGACGCATCTGCCGCATCCGCGCGATCAGTTCCA
>DATLVQ010000761.1:0-24493 GCA_035577325.1 Bryobacteraceae bacterium
GGCTGACCCGCTTGCCGATCGGGTCTTCATCCGGCCAGAAGCGTCGCGCCATGGACTCATTGATGGTCACCACTTTTGGCCCGGCGGCGTCGTCCCCTTTGGCAAACGCCCGCCCCTTGAGCACGCGGATTCGCATGGTCCTAAAGTAGTCGGCATTGACGGCGCGATCACCTGTGCTTTGGGATTCGCCTTTATTTGCGGGCCGGTTTTCAATTTCAAATGAATCCGTGTCCTGATCGCCGCTCATTGGCAAGGAACTCACTATGCCTACCGACCGGACGCCGGGAACAGATGCGATCCGTTCGATTGCCTGATCGAAGAAAGCCGCCTGCTGCCGTGGGAGTCGGTAGCGGGAGCGGGGCAGGCCGACCAGGACCGTGAGCAGCTTTTCCGGGCGGAATCCAGGCGGCACGCGCTGGAGAAGAAGGAAGCTCTTCATGAGCAGTCCCGCTCCGGCCAGCAGCACGAGCGATAACGCGACTTCCGCAACGACCAGCAACTTGCGCAGCCCCGCCCGGCCGCGGCCGCTGGTGGATGTCCGTCCACCTTCCTTGAGCGCCTCGTTCAAATCGGCATCCGAGCCTTCAAGCGCCGGCGCCATGCCAAACAAGAATCCCGTTCCCAGCGAAACGAGCAGCGTGAAACCAAGGACTACGTCGTCGATGCGGATCTGATCGAGGCCGTAAACCGGCAAATCGACGCTGGCGAGAAGCGCGACTAGGCCCGCGACGCCCCACTGGCCGAGCAGCAGGCCGGCCGCGCCACCAACCATCGCGAGCAGCAGGCTCTCGGTGAGGAACTGGCGCACCAGGCGGCCCCGGCTCGCCCCGAGTGAAGCGCGTATGGCCGTCTCCCGCTGCCGCGCCGTGGCCCGCGCCAGCAGCAGGCTCGCCACGTTGGCGCAAGCAATCAGAAGCACGAACGCCACCGCGCCGAGAAAAACCACGAGAGCGGGGCGAAGATCCCCGGCCATCTGCTGGTGCAGTGGGATCACATTGGCGCCGTAACGCGTAGAAGTCCATCTTGGGCCGTTCCAAATTCGCTCCTGCTGATCCGGGTACGCCTTGGCGAGTTGCACTGAAATGGTATCCATCTCGGCTTGCGCCTGCTTGATGCTCACGCCCGGTTTGAGTCTTCCCACCACCCGAATAAATCCATGCGTGCGTTTGTGATCTTCAACCAGCGGCACCCAGGCCTGGTCGTGCGGGCCGGTATATTGGAATCCCGCTGGCATGACGCCGACGACGGTATAGCTCTCAGCGTCGGTATCGGCGGTGATAGCGATTTTTCTTCCAAGGATTTTCGGATCAGACGCAAACCGCCGCGCCCACAAGTCATGGCTCAGCATGAGGACGTTATGACGGCCGGGCTGCTGCTCTTCGGTAAGAAAGCCGCGGCCCAGCGCCGGTTTCACGCCCAGCAATGAGAACAACCCCGGCGTGATGCGCAGGGCGTACACTTGCTCCGGCTGATCGCCGGCGGACAGATTGAAGCTCCAGCCGGCCCAGGCTTCCATGTCCGCGAACGAGTGGTTCTGCGCTTTCCAGTCCAGATAAGTCGGGTACGAGATGACGTCGTTCGAGACGCCGCGCTTCACGTCGGTGCCGAAGACCATCATCAGCCGCCCGGGGTCCTGATACGGGAGCGGCCGCAGGAGCACTGCATTCACGACCGTGAAGATTGCCGTATTGGCGCCGATGCCGAGCGCCAGCGTGATTACAGCTACGCTTGTGAATCCCGGATTCTTGCGCAGCCCGCGCACCGCATAGCGGACATCGGTCAGCATAATAAGCACGGGGCCGAGCGCGGGCTATTCATAGCGCAGCGCCACCATGGGATCGACATTGGACGCGCGGCGCGCTGGAATGGCGCCGGCAAGAAGGGCGACGCCGGCCAGTAGCGCCGCTACCACGATAAATGTCGCGGGATCGGTGGGCTTTACCTCGAATAGGAATTTTGAGAGCAAGCGCGTCAGCGCCAGCGCACCGGCCGTGCCCAGAGCTATGCCAGCGGCGGCCAGAATCAGCGTTCGGCGGAGCACCATGCGCAGGACATCCGCCGACTCGGCGCCCAGCGCCATGCGGATGCCGATCTCATGCGTCCGCTGCGTGACGGCATACGCCAGCACTCCATAAATACCGACAGCTGAGAGGATCAGGGCCAGCAGCGAAAATGCCCCCAGCAGGCGTGCCTGAAAGCGCGGCTCGGCGGTGTTCGCATGGATCAAGTCCGCCATGGGCGCGATCGATTCGACGGGTTGATCGCGATCCACTTCGTGGAGCACCTTGCGCAGCGCCGGCGCCAGTTGTTGCGGATCCGACGCGGTGCGCACCGCGAAGGTCATGTGCATCAGAAAGAAGGGGTACTTGACTTGGAGATAAGGCCGGTAGATGGCATGATCCGCGCCCTTGCTGAGGCTTTGCTGCCTGACGTCATCCACCACGCCGATGATCGTGAGCCAGTCCTTGGGCGCCGGATGATCTTCCATGGTGATCTGCTGGCCGAGGGGGTCTTCGCCGGGCCAGAGGCGCCGCGCCACGGACTGGCTCAGGATCACGACACCCGGCGCAGCGGCATTATCGCGGTCCGTAAACTCGCGCCCGCGCAACAAGCGGATACCCATGGCGCGGAAATATCCGGGACTCACGCAGGGTTTGTCTACCGTGTATTTCGGGGGCATCGGCCGGCCGCCTTCGAGATGGAAATCGCCCATGATCAGCGGCCCGGCGAGCGGCATAAAATTCACCGCCGCTGCGGCCACCGCGCCGGGCAAGGCCGACAGTTTCGCCAGCGCCCGCTGATGAAACGTCCGCATCTCGAGCGCCGTGTGATACACCGACTCCGGCAGGTCGACCGTCATGGTGAGAACGTTCTCCGGGCGGAAGCCGGGGTCCACGGCGCGCAGGCGCAGGAAACTCTTGAGCATCAAACCGGCGCCCGTGAGCAGCACCAGCGCGAGCGCGATTTCTGTCACCACCAGCGCGCTGCGCAGTGCTTCATGACGGCCCGTGAGCGTGCGGCCGCTCTGGCTCAGGGTATCGCGCAGTTCGCGCCGCGCGGCATGGAATGCGGGAGCCAGGCCAAACGCGATCCCCGCGCTCAGCGAAACGCCGATTGTAAACGCGAGCACCCATCCGTCGATGTGGATCTGCTCGATGCGCGGAATTTTCCGGTCGGGCGCCAGCGCAAGCAGGGCGGGCACGCCCCAGAGAGCCATTAAGACACCGCCGGCGCCCCCGGCCAGCGAAATCAGCGTGCTTTCCGTCAACAGTTGCCGCATGAGGCGCCAGCGGCTTGCACCGAGCGCTGCGCGCACCGACATCTCCTGCTGCCTGCCGGCAGCGCGCGCCAGCAAAAGGTTAGCTACGTTGGCGCACGCGATCAGCAGCACAAAACCCACGGCGCCGGCGAAGATCCGCAGCGAGAGCCGGATGTGGGCGACCAGTAGCTCTTTCAGGGGAACGATACGCGGCGCCAGGCCGCTCGGGTCCTCTCCTCCATGTTTAGTGAACCGCAGTGAAAGGGTTTCCAGTTCGGCCTGTGCCTGCTGGGGTGAAGCTCCGGGCTTCAGCCGTCCAATCACCGGCAGCAGGAATGAATTACCCGGATCGGTCATTAACGCCAGGGGTCTCCATGCCTCGGCGTCGTCCGGGAAGTTGAATCCGGCGGGCATGACGCCGATGACCGTTTGATTGACGCCGTCCAGCTTGATCGATTGGCCCAGAATCCGCTGATCCGCGCCGAAACGGCCGCGCCACAGCTTGTCGCTAAGCACTACCACCCGACCGCGGCCGGGTTGGCCTTCTTCCGGCAGAAAACTCCGGCCCATCGCAGGGTTGACGCGCAGCACCGCAAAGAAGTCCGGCGTGACATTGCTCGTCCGTAATTTGACGGGATCGCCGGCGCCCGTCAGATTCGGAGCGCCATTCTGAAACACCGCCGTGTGCGCAAACAACTTGTCATCGCGCCGGAACTCCAGGTAGTGGCTGTCCACCATGGCGGGTCCGAAGTCGAAAGGGCCGTGCTCAGGTGAGTACGAGATCAGGAATAACCGGTCCGGCTCGGGAAACGGCATCGGCTGCAGCAAAACGCCATTCACCACGGTGAACACGGCGGTGTTGGCCCCTATGCCCAACGCTAGCGCCAGCACCGCCACCGTTGTGAATCCAGGATTGCGGCGCAGCATGCGGACAGCGTAACGAATGTCCTGGATCAGGTTGTGCATTTGACTCCTCAGAGCGTTAATACCGCTTCCTCTTGGCGCGCTCAGCGAAACGCGTCTGGTACCGGGCCGTGGCCAAAGAGAGCGATTTTGTAAGGCTAACGGGTTCTCTGCGATAGTTCACTAGCTCCCCGCGCGGTGCAGTTCGATGCTCCCGTTCACCGTCTTCAGGCTCAGGTCGGGACCACCCTGTCCGATCGCGCCCGAGATCTCGCGGCCGCTAAACTTGCCGTGGATCATGAGCGGGAAGTCGGTCGAGATGTGGCCGTTGACCGTGCTGGCATGGACATTAGCGTTGAGCGTCGCCGGCAGTTCCAGATCGATGCCGCCGTTCACGGTGTGGAACTCGAGCGGCTGCAATCCTACCGCCTGGCCCACGCGCGCGATGATCGAGCCGTTCACCGTTTTGGCTTCGGCCGAGCCCGCGGTCGAGATGCGAATTTTGCCATTGACGGTGTGGGCCTGCACGTCGCCGGCGAGTGAAGCCGCCTCAACCTCGCCGTTCACCGTTCTTCCGATGAAGCGCACGCCCGCCGGGATATGCACCGTGAACTCCACTTTGACGTCGTTATTGTTAACGCTCATGCGCCCACCGGAGCCTGGCTGGCATTCGTTGGGACGTCCCCAGTCGCTCGACGGGTAAACCGCGCAGATGGTCACGCCGTCGGCGTGCGGCACCGCCTGCACGGTGACGGAATTTGGATCGCTGTGGCGCCCGCTCTTCGTGGCCTCGACGGTGACTTCCGTTCCGGTTGAGCGTTCGGCGTGAATGGCGCCGTTGACACCCTTGATTTCGACAGACTGGCCGGGAGCAATGTGGCCATGCCAGTTAAAGTCGCTGGGCCGGGCCACGGGCGCGAGCGCGCCGATAGCCACCAGAATCAGAACGATCGTTCGTATCACACGCATTGCCTTCTCCTAAATGTCTTGTCCACTCCCTTGGGCAAAAATGCAAACCGCTAACGCGCTCATATGGCACGATCGCCGGTTGCCGGGTAACTGCTATCGGACTCGATGACAAAAGGAATCCACACATCGGTGCGCCGATTGTTCCAAGAGAAATCCGGTGGCAGAACGCCGATTACGTGATAAGTCTCGCCACTTAGAGTGATGCTCTTTCCCAGGATTCCCACGCTTCCGTCGAAACGGCGCCTCCACAGCTGATGGCTCAGGATGACCACGCGATCGCGTCCCTGCTGGTCTTCCGACGGTAGAAATGCGCGCCCGATTACAGGCTGTACGCCGATCAGCTGAAAAAAGTTCGGCGAAACAGCGCCTGCCAGTAGCTTTTCAGGCTGACTGGCGCCTGTCAAATTGAGGTGAAAGATATCCACCACCGCCGCCAGATCGCCGAACACGCGATTGCGGCTCTTCGATTCCGGATAGTTCACGGGCCAAATCGCATGGCTGGCAATGGATGTGGTCTTATGGAGCACGGCCAGGTTGGCGGGATCGCAGAAGATTGAGGAGTGCGGCAGGTTGGCGTTCCGCACGCTGAGGATGGCAATGTTCGCGCTGACACTTAGCCCCAGCGCCAGAACCGCAACAACTGTAAAACGCGGGCTTCGTGCGAGCACCCGCGCAGTGTAGCGGACATCTTCGATCAGCGTTGGCATCGAGCCTCCCCGACGTGGTTGTCCGTCCGATGAGGCAAGTCACGTGCCAGGGTGTTTGGGATGCAACTGATAGGGCTACTGGGGTTTAGGGCGATTCGAGAAGAGTTCGGCAAGTTTTGGTGTCCGGTTGTGGGACTGGCTTGCCGCAAAACCGGACAAGGTCTGCTGATAGGCCTCGGCGAGCGTCGACACGCGGTTGCGTCCGGATTTCTTGGCGCCGTAGAGCGCTTCATCGGCCATAGAAATCAGGGTGAACCGGGCAGCCTCCCGCGTGGGAAGGATTGAAGCCACGCCCTGGCTGATGGTCACGTGATTGGCGATGGTGGATGCCGGGTGGCGGATGTCCAGCGCTTCCATCGAGCCGCGCAATCGCTCGGCCACGACCGAGACGCCGGCCAAGTCGGTTTGGGGCAGAATGACGACGAACTCTTCACCACCGTATCGCGCTAAAAAATCATCGGGACGTTTCAGGGCGTCGGTCAGTTCCTTGGCCACGCGGCGGAGACAGTCGTCGCCAGCCGGATGTCCCAGGCTGTCGTTGTAGCTCTTAAAGAAGTCGATATCGATCATGATGAGCGCGACTTCGCGCTGGTGGCGTGACGCGCTGCGCCAGACGCGATCCAGCGTCTGATCGAACGAGCGTCGATTGGCAATGCCCGTGAGCGCGTCTACTACTGAGAGACGCAGCAGTTGCTGGTTCGCGGCCTGCAGCTTGCGGGCGGCGGCCAACAATTCGTGTTCGTGGGCTATTCTGCGGTCTACCTCTTCTTTGCTGCGCAGCACGGCACCCACGCGGGCTGCCACCTCGACCGGATCCAAGGGTTTCATGAGGTAATCGCACGCGCCGGATTCGTAGGCCTGCGTGAGGTATGAGCGCTCCGAGCCGGCCATAATAATGACTACCGGGGTGTGCGCGAGCTCCGGACGCGCCTTGATCTGGCGGCAGATTTCCAGGCCTCCCGTGGCAGGCGTCATGATATCCGCCAGCACCATCTCGACTTCGCCGGTTTCCAGCGCGCGGAGAGCTTCCTCGGTGCTCCGCGCAGCCGCGATATTCCAGCGCTCGGTTCCCGCGAGGATGGATTGCAGCACGTCCAGGTCATCCGGGTCATCGTCGATGATCAGTATGCTCATGAGCTCCTTAGGAGGACGTGGATCGGCTGCCTGATCTTTGGCGGTAATCTATCGTCATGTGGCGCGCAGAATCGAGTAGGTAATTGAACTGAATCGCGGTAGGCAATCCCCCTAGGTTGGATGAAGACCGCTCCGAAACAGGAGGTGTGAATTCACTCTGAAATTCGATGCGGCTGCCGGAAATCGGCTGGCACGGCTTACCCAAATCTGATAAGCTTCTGACACTTATAACGGGAGGGCCGACCATGAAGATTCGGTTACTAGTCCTCGGTTTGCTGGCTTGTTTGCCGGCTTTCAGCCAAACATTCGGTGAAATCACAGGCGAGGTCAAGGATTCAGCAGGCGCCATCATTGTTGGCGCTAGAGTCACGGCGACCAACACCGGGACCAGCGCGTCGCGCGAAACGGTGACGACCAACGCAGGCGTTTACAGCTTTCCGTCCCTGCAGCCGGGCGCATACGACGTGCGCGTCGAGCAGGCGGGATTTCGCGCGGCTGTGAGCCATATCGAACTGCAAGTGCAGCAAACGGCGCGCATCGATTTCGCGCTGCAGGTTGGGCAATTGAGCGAATCGATCGAAGTGGCGGCTAACGCCGTACAACTCAACACCGATGATGCAACCGTCGGCACGGTGATCGAGAACCGGCGGATCGTCGATTTGCCGCTGAACGGGCGCGACTATTTGCAACTGGTTGCGCTTAGCCCGAACGTAAGCTCCGGTTTCGCCAACGGCGGCCAGTCGGATTCACGGCAGGGCGGGTCGCGCGCCAACGAGCAGATCTCTGTTGCCGGACAGCGCCGCGAGTTTAACTACTTCACGCTCGACGGGGTCGACAACACCGACGTCAACTTTAATACCTATATCATTCAGCCCTCGATTGATGCGCTGCAGGAATTCAAGGTGCAGACGGGCATTTATCCGGCCGAATTCGGACGGGCTACCACGCAGATCAACGTCTCGACTAAGCCAGGCACGAATGAGTATCACGGCACGGTGTTCGAATTTCTACGCAACGACAAGCTGGACGCGCGTCCATACGACTTCAGCGGCTCCAACCCGGAAAAATCGCCATTCAAGTGGAACCAGTATGGCTTCACGCTCGGCGGCCCGATCTGGATTCCGAAAGTGTTCAACGGCAAGAACCGGCTGTTCTTCATGAGCAACTATGAAGCCTTCCGCCAGCGCGAATTGGACAGCGCGCTCTATACGGTGCCCGACAACGCCATGCGCAACGGCGACTTTTCCGAGCTGCTGCCTGGTGGTTCGGCGTGCGTGCAGCAGCAGCAGTGCTTCAACCTGACCGAGCCCTTCAGCAGCACGCCGATTCAGGGGAACATCATTCCCCAAAACCGCCTCGATCCGATCGCGCTGAAGCTGCTGGCGTACTACCCGGCGCCGAATCTCCCCAATGTGCCGGTATTCGGAAACAACCTGCTGGTCGGCCAGAAACCGCTAACCAACAAGGACCAGTTCATCCAGCGCGTGGATTTCAATGAGAGCAGCAGCTCGTCCTGGTTTGGCCGCTATAGCTGGGGCGACGAGGCTCTGAAGCAGCCGGCGCTGTTCGAAAACGGCCGGAACATTCTCACGCACGTATGGCAGGCGATGATTTCCAATACGCGCGTACTCTCGCCCACTAAAGTGAACGAGTTCCGCTTTGGCACGAACTATTTCTTCAACAGCACCGGCCGTGAGCTGGCCTTCAAGAAGAACGTGATCGAGGAGGTCGGACTGCCTAACTTCCCTCACCCGGACCCGGTCTCATGGGGCATCCCCGGCGTGGCGATCGATGCTTTTAGCGGCTTCGGCGACGATACCGAGGGGCCGTATGTGAATCACAACGTCACCTTCCAGTGGACGGACAATTTCTCCTGGACCCACGGAAAGCATTCGTTCCGCTTCGGCGGAGAGATCCGGCGCGATCGTTTCAACCAGTTGGGCAACCAGTTCGCCCGCGGATCGTTGATCATCTATAACCAGGAGGCCACCGGGTTCGCTTTCGCCGACTATATGCTGGGTCAGAGCAGTCAGGATGAAAAGGCCCTGACGCTGGCGGTGGCGCAATTCCGCGCCACGTCCCAAGCCTATTATTTCGACGACGTGTACAAGATCCGGCCGAATCTGACCATCAACTGGGGTATTCGTTACGAGCTGGTTCCACCGTGGTACGACAAGGGGCAAAGCGAGGTGGACGCTTATGTGCCCTTCATTGACACAACGCCGAACGTGGCGGACATGAGCCGCCACCCGGTTTTGGTGCGCGTGGGATCGGGCGATTTTTACCAGAACAAGATCATGCGGTTCAACAGCAATATCCAGACTGCACGCGACGGCCGGCTGGGCGACCGCCTGATCACCACCGACTACACCAATTTCGGCCCGCGGCTGGGGATCGCGTGGAGTCCGACCAGCAAGTGGACGGTCCGTGTCGGAAGCGGCATGTTTTACTCGCAAGACACCGGAAACCCGCGATTCGACATGGAACGCAACTTCGGCGGCCGTCTGAGAGATAACACCAGCGCTGACAGTCCGCTCACCTTCGAGCGGCCATTCGTGGCTCAAGGCGTCACCGTCTCGCGGCCCTACGTGCTGGCGAATATCCACGATCGGCGCACGCCGATGATCGAGCAGTACATGCTGAACATCCAGCGCGAACTCGCTTCGCACACGGTTCTGGAGGTCGGATATCTGGGCTCGGAGGGCCATCACCTCGAACATTTCCGCGCGATCAACGAAGCTCTGCCCGGCCCAGGTTCGGTAAAATCGCGCCAGCCGTATCCGGAATTGGGACGCATCCAGGAGGTGGATGGCGAGGCGAATTCGAACTACAACGCGTTCACCGTGAAAGTCACGCGCCGGTTTTCAGGCGGCCTCACTTATCTGGGGGGGTACACATGGTCCAAATCCATCGATACCGGCAGCGGGATACGCACGCTTGGCTCCGATACGTTGTTTCCACAGAACAGCTACTGTGGCAGCTGCGAGCGCGCGCTTTCCGTTTTTGATACGCGCCACAGGATAGTCAGCTCCGTGCTTTATGAACTGCCATTCGGGAAGGGCAAGCGGTTCCTGAACACGGGCGGCATAGCCAATCAGGTGCTCGGCGGTTGGAATATCAGCTCCATCATTACCATCCAGCCGAACGGCTTTCCGCTGACCGTGATGGACGGCAATATATCCAACGCCGGCGGAGGTTTTGACCGGCCGAATGCGACCGGGCAGGCCACGCAGCTCGCGCGCGGCAGCCGCAATGTATTTCAGTGGTTCAATACGGCCGCCTATGTGCAACAGCCGGATTTCACATTCGGTAACGCAGGCCGCAATACGGTCATCGGCCCGGGCATCGTGGAATGGGACTTCTCCACGCTGAAGGATTTCCATTTCACCGAATCCAAATTCCTGCAGTTCCGCTTCGAAGCTTTCAATTTCCTGAACCATCCCAACTGGGGCGACCCGGATACATATCTGCCGGACGGCACGTTCGGCCAGATCAGTTACACGCGCACGGCCATGAGGCAACTGCAGATGAGCTTGAAGCTAGTTTTCTAGGATGAAGCAACCATCACAGGGCGCAGCGGGGCTCGCCCAACTTCTCTGGCTGGCGCTGGCTCCCGCGCTCCTCGCGCAGGCGCCGGTCCACATTGCCATCGATCCTGCGCAGCGCTTCCAATACATCGACGGCTTCGGCGTCAATTTCAACGGCACGTACTTTCGTGACGCGCAGAAGCCGATGATTGACATGCTGATCGACGATCTGGGCGCCACGATTTTCCGGCTCGATCCGTACGGGCTGACCAATTGGGAAGCGGTGAACGATAACGATGATCCCAACAGCATGAACTGGGAATACTACAACGATCGTTACTCGGCGCCACCGTTCGAGGCATCCTGGGCGGCGGCCCGGTATCTCAACACGCGCGGCATCCGGCCGTATCTCACGCTGAGCGGCGTGCCACCGGAGTGGATGCTGGATACCAAGGGCCCGCCTGCCCACAAAGTCTGCAGGGAACAGCCGTCCGGCAAACCGGATCATCTGAAAGCGTCGATGTACGAAGAATTCGCGGAGACCGTCGTCTCGCTCGCGGTGTATGCGCGCACGCGCGCCCGCATCGACTACGAATATTTCGGCCCAGTGAATGAGACCGACTGCTATCCGCCGGAAGCCCCGCGCATCGATCCCGACGAAATGCCCAAAGTGCTGGGGGCTATTGCGCGGCGCTTGCGCAAGGAGGGCTTGGCCGACGTCAAGATGGTGGTGGCCGAGCAGGCGCGAATCACCAACGATTATATCACGCCCATCATGCAGAGCGCGGACCTGATGAAGCAGGTGGGCGTTTTCTCGTTCCATACTTACGGGGCCGATTCGGTGGGTCCGCAGATGGCACGCGTGCAGGCGAGTGAGTACCGGAACGTGCGCGTTTGGTTAACGGAGTACGGCGATCTGAACGATCTGGACCAGTCCGCCGCCAACGAGTGGAAGAGTTTTTCGCTGGCCGCTACGCACCGGGCCCTGACCGCGCTCAATCAGGGCGCGAGCGCCGCGCTGTTCTGGGATGCGTACGATAACTATCACGAGCACTATCCGCGTTTCACCTTTTACGGACTGATGCAGAACGCGGATCATATCTACTCTCCCAAGAAACGCTACTTCGCCGCGAAGCAGCTGTATCATTTCGTGCGTCCCGGGGCGCAGCGCATTGGCGCAACATCCGACGCCCAGAGCCTGCTGGTTTCCGCATTCCGCGATGGCGCGGCAAACACACTGATCGTGGTGGGCGTGAAACTGGACGGGTCCAACCACTTGCAGCTTACAGTGCCGGACGCCGCGAGCTTGCGATGGTCGCTTTATGAGACCACGCGTGAGCTAAACTGTGTGAGGACCGAAACGCTCTCCGCGAAAAATGGCTCCGTCGAATTCGATCTGCCGGACGAAGCTATTTTTACGATCGTCGGAGAGCCGGCGCACCCATGAAACTGACTCCACGACAAATTAACCTCCTCAAACACACGTACATCGATTTTCAGCAAACTGCCGAGTTTCTCGACCAGCCGCTGATCGTGAATAAAGCCGATGGTGTCTACTATTGGGATATCGAAGGCAAGCGATACTTCGACGCCATCGGGGGCATTTTTGTCGCGAGCCTCGGCCATCGCCATCCGCGCCTGCACGAGGCGGTACATCGGCAGATGGAACGGATCACGTTTGCGCCGCCGCTGCACGGTATCGCGGACATCACGCTCGATTTCATCGAAAAGGTCGGCTCGGTCACCCCCGGCAGCCTGAAGTATGTGAAGGCCTACAGCGGGGGATCGGAAGCGGTCGAATCGTCGCTCAAGTTCGTGCGGCAGTATTTCAAGCAGACCGGGCGCCCGGGGAAATACAAGTTCATCAGCCGCTATTTTGGCTACCACGGCGGCACTTTCGGCGGCATGGCGGCCAGCGGCACAGGGCCGCGTAAAACCAAGTTCGAGCCGCACATGCCGGGCTTCGTAAAAGTTTTTCCGCCCAGCTACTATCGCGACCGCTTCGCCACCTGGGAGGAAGCCAACCGCTTCGCCGCGGAAAGCATCGAGGACGCCATCATCGGCGAGGATCCGGAAACGGTCGCCGCCGTGATTGTGGAACCGGTGGGTAATACCGGCGGCATAATCACTCCAACCGACGAGTATTTCCAGATCATCCGCAAAGCCTGCGACCGCCACAACGTGGTGCTGATCTTCGATGAAGTGATCACCGGATTTGCGAAAACCGGCCGGATGTTTGCGGCGCAGACTTTCGGCGTGACGCCGGACATCATATGCACGGGAAAGGGCATTTCGAACGGGGTGATTCCCCTGGGCGCAATGATTGCCCGCGAGGAAATGGCCGATGCGTTCTTCGGGCCTCCAGAATCGGGCGTGCAATTCGCCCATGGCCACACCTTCGCCGGCAACCCGTTGGCCTGCGCCGTAGGCATCGCCGTGGTGGACGAGATGGTGGAACACCGGCTGGATGAAAGAGCCGTGCGCCTGGGCGATTATCTGGCGTCGCGCCTCGAGTGCCTGAAGAAATACGGCGTGGTGCGCGAGGTGCGTGGCAAAGGCGTGCTGCGCGGCGTCGAATTGGTGAAAGACACGCGGGGGATGCAGCCGTTTCCCGAGCTGGGCAAGGCCATGAAGCGAACGGCGCTCCAAAACGGCGTCGTGATGCGCATCGATCCTTCGTGGTTCGCCGTCTGCCCGCCGCTGATCGCCGACGAACCCGCCATCGATGAGATGTGCGGCTTAATCGAGAAGAGTCTTACCGACGCCCTGGCGCTGGTCAGAAAGTAAGGGCCAGAACTGATTCTTTAAAACGATCGCGCGACAGCGATCGTTCTACCGCACCGCGAGCGTGACGCCCGGCTGGCTGCTGGTAGCCCCGATTTTCAGCACGACGGGGACCGCGCTGCCGGTCTTGATCCCGGCTGGAACGCGCACGTTGACCTGCATCACTGCCGCCATCCCCGGCGCAGCTCCGGCGTAGAGAATTTCCCCTTGCTGGCCGCCGATCGTTACTGTCACCGGGTTCAGTGGCTTGGGCAACGGCGCGGCGGCGAGCTCATCCTCCACCCAGTCGGGATCGCTGGGGCCCTGGCCGGTGGCCCAGAGCACTACGATGGACCCTCGCGGTGCGGCGTTCAGGCGGCCGTTGAGTGTGTTGTCCTGATTGAGAATGGCGCCGTGGCCCCGACCGGTTTGGTCGACCGTGAACAGGCCGGGCGCAGTTTGCGACACTGGTATCGAAAAAGCGGGACTGCTTTGACCCTGATATTGCACCTGGATTTTAGCGGCCGGTTGCCCGGCGACGGCATTGGGCACAATGGCGGCGACCTGATCCGCGCGCACGTAGAGCAGCGGCGCGGCCATTCCGTTGATGATTACCTGTGTTCCCCCGGCGCTCCGAGCGAGCCGGCCTGAAGAATCCAGATCCGCCGTCACTAGCGTCCCCGGCCCCAGGCCCGAACCGTAGACCACGACCAGTTCTCCGGGAGCGACGGTTCCTCCCAGATTACTTGCGGAATTTACGACGTCACCGATAAGCTGTTTCGGGGCCAAAAGGCCATAAACCACGAGCTTGTTGGCGAACGTGGGGACGTAAACCTTGCCGTTAGCGATGGTAGGCGCGGTGTACTTTGACAGAGTGCCCAGCGCGTCCCGCGCGGCGTTCATATCGCTGTTCCATAGTTCTTTCGAGAGATCCATCGCGGACAGCGCGTGCAAAGTTCCGGGACCGTTGTTGTCGCCGCCCAAGGTCGAAGTGACCCACAAAATTGCCGAATACTGGGCACTGCCATTGGCCGAGACCGCCATGCCGTCGTAGGGCAGGCCCGCCTTGAAGCCGCTCTGTGTGAAGGGAGTGGGCTGAAACTGTCCATTCACGAACATGAAAGCCTTTACGACATCCTGGTTGCCACGCAGGTAAAGGATCGGTCCTCCCCGCCTTTCCCAATAAACCATGTTGAAAATGCCGAACCCGAGCGCCGGAAAGTGTTGCACAATTTGGCCGTTGCCGGGCTGGGTGTGCCCCATGCTCCTCCGGTCCATCACGTAGATCACGCCTTCTTTGCCGCCGCCAATCACGAAGCCCGATTCCATTAAGACGGGTCCGCACGATCCGAGATCGTTGTCAAGATCGTTCAGCGTAGACCAACCACCCGGTGCGAACCAATCGCTCACTACCGGAACGCCCGTTGAAGTGTCCAGTTTGACGAAGCTCTCGGCCAGATTGCGCTTACCGTCGAACGATCCGTTGCCGGTGCCCCAGTAGATGTTACCCTGATCGTCAACCGCCGGTGCGCGGCCGCCCTGCCAGATCGACGCCCCCCAACCATCAGGAGAAGTATTTAGAGCCGATACCTGCTGCCGGATATTCCCCGCGCTGTACCCCAGGAACCAGCCGTGCCAGATTCCGATATCGTCGTGCGAACCGAATCCGATGTAAACCACGTTGTTCAGCAAGACAAGGCCCGGTCTCTGTAAGTGCTGGCTCGGATCAAAGACGATTTGCCCGTTTTGGCTGTCGAAACCACTCATGCCCGGTACGGTGGCCTCGATCACAGCGGGACCGCCGAATTTTTCCTCGCCTGTCGTTACGTCAAGGGCATGCAGACGGTAAATGTGTTTGCCACTTTCCTTGGTGTGCGCTACTGCGTAGAGCGTATTTGTGGCAGCATCGATTACCGGCGTGCTCAGAATGCCGATCTGGTCGAGATCATCCACGTTGTAGTCGGCGCCCGGAACGGAAGGCCCCAGGTTGACTTGCCAGAGGCTTTCGCCCTGCACGTCCGCGTCGAAGGCATAAACATCGTTGTGGTGCGTGACCACATAAACGACGTTGTGGGTTCCTTTGCCGGGGATCAAGACGCCTTGCATATAGAGCGGCTGGGCGTTGATGGCCCCATTCACCGGAAGGGAAAACAGTTTCCCGAACTGGCTCGGCTCCACATCGAATGTATTCAGGATCGTCTCTCGGAGGTTGGCATTGGTGCGCGAATTGTTGTAGTTGTCGGTGAGGACATTGACTTGGGCAGTTGCATGATGTGCGACCACCAGTGCCAGGAAGCACAGGATTCTTCCAAGAAAGATCCGCCAGCCCGGCTGAATCCTTGAAAAATAGGGTATGAGAATGCGCCAACCGCTACGTGTATGCATTTCCTAGGTGTGAACGAAATGACAAATCCGAACTTATCACGTAATCTTTCATACTATACGACAGGAATTCGGCCTTCGTTAGGTACAAGACATTACATGTGAATTGCGGTTGAGCTCCCACCGATTTGAGGTGGCGGTCCTATAGCGAAGAATGACCAAGCTTATAGAAATGACTATTCCAAGACGTCGCGCCGCGCAGTCGATAGCGTTCGAGGCGGCGTCATACAAAATGACTTCCGCGAGCGAATCGGCTTCCGCTTCGCACAGGTGCCTCAGCATTTGAACCCCGCCATCAAGGTCGAACTCGCCAGCCGGCGTAAACTGCGCGAGCGCAATAAGGTCAGCTACCGCTTCGCGCATTGGCCTATCTGGATCTGGGTATTCTTCATCGCGCCCGGTCCGCTGACGTTCGATCTGTTCGAGCATGGGTTCGACTGGCGCATGGGCGCGTGGCTCGCGGCGGTGCTGATCGGAACGGGCATCGCGGGTTTGCGCGGAAGATTGCCGGGCGTCGAACCGAGGCCCTACATCCTGCGCTTTACCGAAGATCGCCACAACCCGCTCTACCGGCGGGTTTGCTACACCTTCGCGTGGAGCGCCGTGGCCGTGTTCGCGCTTCTGAATATGGCGGGATTAGTCGTCGCCATTGTGGCTGACAGATGGTATCTGCGCCAGATTTACACCTATGCATACTTCCCGCTGGCGCTGGCGGTGTGGATTGCGGGCGCGCTCGGCCGCCTGCCGCGCGTTAAGCCGTCGACCAAAGGCGAAGGGCACGAGCGCCGGTACTTCTACGGATCGGTGTGGGCGGTTTGCCTGGCGCAACCGGTGCTCGGCGTTCTATGGAAAATTCTGCCGCGGACGCGCGTCGCGGATAGCGTGAAGCTCGCGGTGTTCATCGGGATTCTGGCGTTCGTAGGCAATCTGGCGCGCCTCGGCCGCCTGCCGCGGACACGGCCCATCGTTCCGGGCGAGAGCGCGGTTTCTGATTAGCCCTCTTCACAGCGTGTACAGATGCCAGCGCATGTCCTGGTAATCGTACAGGCGGATGGCGCGCTCGGCCACGTCGCCGAAGAAATGATGGAGGTCATCGAGCGGAATGCGCTGCTTCCGACCCTTGTCCTGAATCGCCCAGGCTACGCTGCCCGTAATGAACCTTCCGGTATCGTAGGCAATGACCGCGCGCGGCTGGCGTCGACTCTATTCACAGCCCAGCGCATGGGTCGCGAAGACGTATTCTGAAACGGGACGGCCTCCAATAAGATGCTCCTGAATGATGCGCTCGACGACCGCGGGCGTCACCGAGTGATACCACGTGCCATCCGGATACACCACGGCAATCGGCCCCGATTCGCAGATGCGCAGGCAATTCGCCTTGGTGCGATAAACACAATTCTCGCCTTGCAATAGGCCGAGCTCCGCCAGCCGTTTTTTGAGGTACTCCCACGAGGCCAGGCTGTCCTCTCGGGTGGAGCACTTGGGCGTGGTCTGCTCGGCGCAGAGAAAAATGTGCCGGCGCACGTGCGCGATCTCGAGTTTGCCGGCGATTTCAACCAGCCGCTCCGGCGCGCTCACAGGACCAGCCTTTCATCGCCCTCGCGCCGAGTGACGCGCTCGCGATCCAGATATTCGAGCAGTGGGATGGCGTACTTACGGGAGATGCCGGTCCAGTCTTTGAATGCGCCCACGTTGAACCGCACGGCTTTGCGGCCGGCCAGCAGATGCCGGAGACTGTCGATCGCCGATTGGTGGAAAACCAGGTCCTCGCTGACGCGAATCAGACGCTTTTCGCGGATCAGGATTTGGAGCAGCGACCGCGCCCGCGTGGCCTCGACGCCGGATTTCGCGAGGACCTCGGCAACCGCGGGCACCGCCAGCCCGGCCTGCTCAAACGCCCGCTCGATGGCGGCGCGCGCATGCTCTTCATCCTGCTTGAGCACGACTTTGTGAGCGCGCAGGCGTACGATCTCGCCTTCAGCGGCGAGGTCCTTGGTCTCCGCCACGAGCGAGTCGAAAACGAAAGCGGGCGCTTCGGCCAAGTCGCGGCCGCGCAGATCCTGCCGGGCGATTCCCGGCAACAAAGGCTTCGCGCGGTGGAATTCGCGCACGGTTTCGAGTAGATGCTGACGCGTCCGGTCGAACCAGGCGCGGTCCATCAGCCACGGCTGCGGCTGGCGCAAAACCACGAACGGCGCGGAATGAGCGGCTTTGTCCAAATCGGTTTCCATCAGGCCGGTACGGGCCACCAGGTCGCCGTAGCTCATGCCGAAATTGGATTCACGGACCAGCAACGCAAGTTTTGCCGCCACGTCCGCGCCGGCAAGAAGATCAAGCCGTTCCGCGGCATTATCCGCCTTGCTGTAACGGACGACACCGGTATCCAGCACCACCCCGCCGCCAATGGTCACTACCGGCGAGAACATGCGGATGATGAATCGGTCGCCCGGCAGCAGCAGGGCCGGCTCTCGCAATACGATGCGCGCGTAGGCCCGTTCGCCGGGCTTCAGAACGGTCGCTCCCAGCAGGCGCACTTCGGCCTCGATTTCCGCCGTCCCCGCGTGGAAATGCACAGGCGCCCGGTGCTTGAGCGGTTTCGCCGAGGGCAGCAAATTGAGCGTGCAATCCAGCAATTTGACGGCACGGAACTGGCCCGGCTCGGAGAGCACCATGCCGCGCAGGATATCGCCCGGTTCGATATCCGCCAGATTTACGGCCGTGCGCTGGCCCGCCGTGGCGCGATCCGCCGGCTTTCCGTAGACTTGCACGCCGCGCACGCGGAGCTTGCGGCCGGTGGGATAAAGCTCGACTTCCTGATCGCGGCCAACAGCGCCTGAAATCAGCGTTCCCGTCACCACCGTGCCAAATCCCTTGGCTGAGAACGAGCGGTCGATGGGGAGCCGGAAGTGGCCAGTGGCGCTTTTCTCCGCCACATCGAGCGATACATGCTCGAGCTCGCGGCGCAGATCTGGTATGCCGGCGCCCGTAGTCGAGCTTACCGGAACGATCGGGGCATTCTCGAGAAAGGAGCCGGCCACAAACTCTTCCATCTCCAGGCGCACCAGCCCGAGAATATCCGGGTCTACCAGATCGGCTTTGGTCAGCACCACGATGCCCCGCCGGATGCCGAGCAGACGGCAAATGTCGAAATGCTCGCGCGTTTGCGGCTTAATGGACTCGTCGGCTGCTACGACAAACAACACCAGGTCGATGCCGCCCACCCCGGCCAGCATATTTTTCACAAATCGCTCGTGCCCCGGCACATCCACGAAACCCAGGCGGAGTTCCGGCGTCAATTGCAGGTGAGCGAAACCGATGTCGATGGTAATGCCTCGCCGCTTCTCCTCTTCCAACCGGTCGGCGTCGATGCCGGTGAGCGCCTTCACCAAAGCGGTCTTGCCGTGGTCGATGTGGCCGGCGGTGCCGACGATCATATTCTTCATGGCGCTCGCTTTCATCCTACTACCGGCGCATGCGGCGCTCGCGCAGCAGCCGCCGGGCGAAGGGCCGACCTTTCGCGCGGGCATCGCGCTGGTGAAAGTGGATGCGCAGGTGGTTGGGCACAACGGCCGCGTGGTGCCGGGTTTAACGAAGGAAGACTTTGCAATTTTTGACGACGGCCGCCCGCAGAAGATTGCCCATTTCGGCCAGGATGCCGAACCACTCGATCTCGTTCTGCTGCTGGACGTAAGCGGCAGCATGCACCGCCACCTGGAGCAGATGGCCGCCACCACCGAAGCGGCATTGAAACAGCTGTATCCCGCCGACCGCGTGGCCGTGGTGCTTTTTGCCAAGCGCGCCGAGGTCCGCGAGCCTTTAACGCAGGACCTGCACGCTGTCGAACAGGAAATGCGCGACACCGTTCACACGGAGTCGCTGGGTAGCGGCACTGCCATTAACTCCGCGGTTGTCACCGTCGCGCAATATCTGCAAAAACAGCCGCCGCGGGGCCGGCGGGCCGTCCTGATCGTCACCGATAACCTCAGCTTGAACTATAGAATTCCGGATGAGGAAGTCATCCACGAGCTGTATTCCGCCGACGCCGTGCTGAACGGCATGCTGATTGGCAAGCAGAGGCGGCCCGATCTGCCGAAGCCCGGCCAGTACTTCAATGAGGACTTCACGCCGTCCGACATTTTCAAGCTGGCGGAGCAAAGCGGCGGCGAAGCCATGGAGGCGGGGAAGATCGGCGAGTCCTTCCGGCACATGATCGAGCGCATTCGCGCGCGGTATAGCATCCAATACGCTGTACCTCCCTCAAAGCCAGGCCAGTTCCACCATATTCGCGTCGAGCTGAGCCCTGAAGCGCGGTCGCGGCATCGAAGTACTGTGGTCCGGGCCCGTGCGGGATATTACGCAGCTCCATAGACGGCGGACTCGGCTCATCGGGCGGGAAGACCAATCTATGATGGTTAGTATGCATGCCGATGGACGCAAACGGCCCATTCATTGATGCCCGTGCTCTCCGTGTTCTTGATTCTTATGGTGGCTGGCGCGCTCGTCTATGCGTTGCTTACCATCATTGCCGCCGCGGCGTACCGGCGCGTGAGTCCGCCTCCGCTGCGGGATCATATTCCCATCAGCATCCTCAAACCACTCTCGGGCGTCGACGAAGGCCTCGAAGCCAACCTGCGCAGCTTCTTCGCGCAACAGTATGCTGAGTTCGAAATTCTGTTTGCCGTGCATGACGCCGCCGATCCCGCCGTTGCGCTGGTGGAGAAGCTGCGGCGCGAATTTCCCGCTGTACCGACGCAGCTGATCGTCAGCGGAGACCCGCCGTATCCCAACGCCAAAGTTTACAGCCTGGACCGCATGCTCGAAGCAGCGCGGCACGAAATCGTAGTGATGGGGGATAGCGACGTGCGAGTGTCGCCGCGTCTGCTCGAAACACTGGCGCGCGAATATCACGATGAGCGCGTGGGCCTGATCACCTGCCCCTACCGTGCCGTCGCCGGCCGCAGCGTCTGGAGCCGGATGGAAGCCGTCTTCATGAACACCGAGTTCCTGGGCGGAGTACTAGTGGCCCGATTGCTAAACGGCATGGATTTCGCGCTGGGCCCCACTATCGCCGTGCGCAAGCGTGCACTCGCGCAAATCGGCGGCTTCGATTTCCTGAAGGACTACCTGGCCGAGGACTTTGTCATGGGCAATCGCGTGGCCGCGTCCGGCTGGCGCGTCCTGCTCTCGAGCGAGGTCATCGAGCACCGCATCGGCAGCGAGAAGTTCGCTCCCAACCTGAGCCACCGGCTGCGTTGGTTGCGCAGTACGCGCCGGTCGCGGCCCCTTGGCTATATCGGCCAGGTTTTCACCAACCCATTCGCGGTGGGGCTGATTGTGTGGGCGATCGAGCCGGCTTGGTGGCCCGCGCTGCTCGCTACGGCGATGGCGCGTGCGGTCTCCGCATGGGCGCAGGCTGGCTGGGTGCTGCACGACCCGCTGACCCGGCGATATTGGTGGGCCGTTCTGCCTCAGGATATCTGGAATTTTCTCATCTGGGTGGCCGGGTTCTTTGGCAATACTGTCGTCTGGCGCGGCCGGACTTACTACCTGGCCCGTGACGGGAGATTCGAACCGAAGCAATAGCGGCCGCACTCGATAGTACCTCCCCTCCCGCCAGGCAGCGCCAAGTCCGAAAACTGTTAAGCTATTCGATTGTGACGGTAGACGAAATACGTGAGCTAATCCAACTGGCGACGGAGACCGGTATCGCCGAGCTCGAGGTGCAGCGCGGCGAGAGCCGTGTGCGCATCCGGCGAACCTTTGGCGAAATTGTTCATGAGGTTAGCCTGCCGAATCAACAGCCGGCCACTAAAACTGGGACCGCCCCCACTTCCGCTCCAACAGCGAAAGCTGCATCACAACCGGAGGAAGGTCCCGCTGGAAGAGCGCTGGTCACGGTGAAATCGCCCATCGTGGGCACGTTCTACGAAAGCGCGTCTCCGGGGTCGCCGCCATTCGTACGTGTCGGAGAGACGGTGCAGCCGGGCAAGGTGCTGTGCATCATCGAATCCATGAAATTGATGAACGAGATCGAGGCCGAGATCGCCGGCATGATCGAGAGCAAACTGGTGCCCAACGGTCAGCCTGTCGAGTATGGAGAGGCCCTGTTTGCGATCCGCCCCCTTTAAGAAAATCCTAATAGCCAACCGGGGAGAAATCGCGCTGCGCGTGATCTGCGCGTGCAAGGACCTCGGCATTTCGACTGTGGCGGTCTATTCCGAAGCCGATCGTTACAGCCTGCCCGTGCGTTTCGCCGACGAAGCGATTTGCATCGGTCCCGCCAAGAGCTCGCGCAGCTACCTCGATATCCCATCCATCATCAGCGCGGCCGAAATCACCGATGCGGAAGCCATTCATCCAGGATATGGCTTCCTTAGCGAGAATGCCCGTTTCGCTGACGTGTGCCATCAATCCGGCTTGAAATTTATCGGGCCGCAACCGGACGTGATCCAGCTCATGGGCGTGAAAGAACGGGCGCGGGCCTTGATGCGCGACGCGGGCGTGCCCATCCTGCCCGGCTCGGACGGCATCATCAAAACCGAAGATGAAGCACTGGCCACCGCGGAAACGATCGGCTACCCGGTCATCGTGAAAGCCTCGGCCGGCGGCGGCGGGCGCGGTATGCGCGTGGTGAACGGTCCCGCGGACCTGCCAGCGCTGCTGGTACAGGCGCAGCAGGAAGCCGGCGCAGCGTTCAGTTGCCCGGACGTTTACATCGAAAAATTCATTCGCGGACCGCGCCATATTGAGTTTCAGGTGCTGGCCGACCAGCATGGCAATGTCGAGGTTCTGGGCGAGCGCGAGTGCAGCATCCAGCGCCGTCACCAGAAGCTGCTCGAAGAATCTCCATCGCCCGCGCTCCAGCCGAACGTGCGCTGCCGCGTTACCGACAAGTTGCGCGAGGCCATCCAGGCCGTGGGTTACACCAATGCGGGCACGGTCGAGTTTCTAATGGACGACACCGGGAGCCTGTATTTCATCGAAGTCAACGCGCGCATTCAGGTAGAACACCCGGTCACTGAAATGGTGACGGGCGTCGATCTGGTGAAAAGTCAGATTCTCATCGCGGCCGGCGAGCGCCTGCCCGATATCCTGGGCGGCCCCGTCAAACCGCAGGGACACGCCATCGAGTGCCGGATCAACGCCGAGAATCCCGAAACGTTCGCGCCTTCGCCCGGCCGCATCACCGCGCTGAACTTACCCGGCGGCATTGGCGTACGCGTGGACACGGCGGCGTTTACCGACTGCGTGATTCCGCCATATTACGATTCCCTGGTCGCAAAACTGATTGTGTACGGCCGCGATCGCGCCGAGGCCATTCAGCGCATGAAGCGGGCGCTAGACCTGTTTATTGTCGAAGGCATCCATACCTCCATCCCGCTCCACAAGCGCATTCTGGCGGATGCCGATTTCGCCGCCGGAAAATTCGATACTAATTTCATCCTGCGCTTTATGCCGCGCGAGAAACCGCTGGCGCACTAATTCTCTGAGACTAACTTCAGGTGAGAGCGGTTGGTACTATCGTGATATGGCAACGCGAAAAATGGCGTTTACCTGCCAGATGAGTTTGCAGATTAATTCGTCAAACGGATAATCGGCATTGCAATTGGCCATTTGGCGGTCTGCGCGGCTGACGAGCGGCACTGAACCTGGGAACTACCATTGCATACGTTAAAGCTTTAATTTGCACCAAACGCTAACGTTGGTGCAAGGCGAACGAGGCGCGCAACGGTCGGCTTCAGCTTATGGAATGTCCTTTGCTATCGGCTGGCCTCTTCGCGTTGTGAGGGATCTTCACAGATTCCCGTATTGCTTGTAACACCGTCGAGCCTGAATGATTCCAAAGGTATCATTGACAATCCCGCCAGCTTAACCCAGTATCGGTAAGAGACTGAGCACTTCTGCCCAATCGACAGGTCATCTGAACTAAGTCAGATCATCTGAGACTTCCCTCCTTAGCCCAACGTAAATAGGTTTTCCTCCCGTGTCTTCAACCCGAAGGCCGATAGTGCCATGTGGTTCATTAAGCTTGCGGAATTCAGGAAGAAGAAGGGCAAAATAAATCTTCGCTTCCTGGTTAAGAGATCAAGAAAATGCTGACGGAAACGATACAACGAACGGGCGCCAATCGGGAAGCGGGATGGGTCAACCGCCTCTTCACCAACGAGGGTTGCACGCCTGAGCACCAGGAGCTGAAGTTTACCCTCCATCGCAAGTTGCTCGACCGCATTAACCTGGAGGCTCTCTCCGCAATGGCGGGCGAGCGTGCCCGCGCGGAGATCCGCTCGGCGGTCGCGAGACTGGTTGAGGAAGAGAAAACGCCTCTCAGCCTGATGGAGAAGGACCGGGTCATCGAGGAAGTGCTCGATGAAGTATTCGGTCTCGGCCCGCTCGAGCCTCTACTGCGCGATCCCACCATCTCGGACATCCTGGTGACCACGCCGCGCCTGGTATACGTAGAACGGGCCGGCAAATTGCATCGTACGCCGGTCGAGTTCAAGGACGATGCGCACCTGCTGCGGATCATTGAAAAAATCGTCTCCCGGGTGGGCAGGCGTGTGGACGAGTCATCGCCGCTGGTGGACGCCCGCCTGCCCGACGGATCGCGCGTCAACGCGGCCATTCCGCCTGTGGCGGTTGACGGCCCGCTGCTGTCCATTCGCCGCTTCGGCCGGGACACACTGCAGGGCGAGGACCTCGTCAAGAAACTAGCCATGACCGAAGGCATGCTGCAATTGCTCCAGTGCTGCGTCAAAGCAAGGTTGAACATCGTCATCGCCGGCGGTACCGGCGCCGGCAAAACGACTCTGCTCAACGTTCTCTCTTCTTACATTCCAGAAGACGAGCGC